>NZ_JAUTYT010000010.1:0-244027 GCF_041946075.1 Flavobacterium sp. LAR06
TCGAACCCCCGGACCTGTTACAGTCAACAGTTTTCAAGACTGCCGCATTCGACCGCTCTGCCATTTCTCCAGTATGTTGCGATCATTTGCTGATTGCGAGTGCAAATATAAGGGGTTTTTTCGATTGTAAAAATTTTTTTGGAACTATTTTACAAAGAAAATAATATAGTAAAAAAAAAGAAACCCTTAACAAAAGTTAAGGGTTTCAAGTTCAGCGGAGAAAGAGGGATTCGAACCCCCGGACCTGTTACAGTCAACAGTTTTCAAGACTGCCGCATTCGACCGCTCTGCCATTTCTCCAGTATGTCGCCATCATTTGCTGATTGCGAGTGCAAATATAGTGCGCTTTTCCGATTATAAAAACTTTTTCATTGATTTTTTCAACTTAATTTTCAAGTATCTAATAATCAGTATTTACTAAAAGGATATTTTTGTGTTAAATAATATAATTAATCCAAAATAGGCATTGGTTTCTTGTTTTCATCGATTGCAACAAACGAAAAAGTTCCTGAAACTACGGTTTCACGAAGCTCGGAATACATTTGTTCCATGAAAATATCCACATGAATTTTGCAACTTGTTCTTCCAACGCTAATCACTTTTGCAACTAATTCGATTAAAGTTCCTGCCGGAATTGCTTTTTTAAAGTCAATTTGGCCTGTAGAAATGGTTACCATTTTCTTTCGGCTGAATCTTGTAGCGCAGATAAAAGCAACTTCGTCCATCAAATGAAGCGCAGTTCCTCCAAATAAGGTGTCATAATGATTCGTCGTACTCGGAAAAACCGCCTTGAATATATGAGTCTCAGATTTTGAAATTCTCTCTTCTAATGTACCCATATTAGTAGTTTACGTATTCAGTAATTTCAAGACCGTAGCCAATCATTCCGACACGTTTTGTTTGTTCAGTATTGGATACTAATCTAATTTTAGAAATATCGATATCATGTAAGATTTGAGCACCAATTCCGTAGTCTTTACTGTCAATGATTACTTTTGGAGCCTTCATTGTACCCCCTGCCTGTAATGATTTAAGTTCAGAGATACGGCTTAATAAGTTTACTGCCTGCATATCCTGATTAATAAAAATTACAGCACCTTTTCCGTTTTCATTAATAACTTTAAACATACCGTCTAATTGTTGTTCGGCGTTGTTGGTTAGAGTTCCTAATAAATCATTATTTACCTGAGAGGAGTGGATTCTGGTTAAGATTGGCTCTCCAAGATTCCATGTTCCTTTAGTTAAGGCGATATGAATTTGTTTATTGGTAGTTTGCTCGTAAGCTCTTAGTCTGAAAGTTCCAAAACGGGTTTCGATATCAAAATCTTCTTTTTTAACGATCAAACTGTCGTGCTGCATTCTATAGGCAACTAAGTCTTCAATTGAAACTAATTTTAAATTGAATTTCTTTGCCACTTTTACCAATTCAGGTAAGCGAGACATAGTTCCGTCTTCATTTAAAATTTCGCAAATAACACCGGCAGATTTAAATCCTGCTAATCTTGCGAAATCAATTGCAGCTTCTGTATGACCAGTTCTTCTTAAAACACCACCTTGTTTTGCGATTAAAGGGAAAATGTGCCCTGGGCGCGCTAAATCATGTGGTTTTGTATTGCCATCAACTAGAGCCTGTACTGTTTTAGATCGGTCTGCTGCTGAGATTCCTGTTGTAACACCATGGCCTTTTAAATCAACAGAAACGGTAAAAGCAGTTTCCATGTGATCAGTGTTATTGCTTACCATGGCGCGTAAATCAAGTTCCTTGCAACGGCTTTCCGTAAGTGGTGTACAGATTAACCCGCGTCCGTGAGTAGCCATAAAGTTGATCATTTCCGGAGTTGCTTTTTCGGCCGCCGCCAGGAAATCACCTTCGTTTTCGCGATCTTCATCATCGACTACAATGATTACTTTACCTTGACGAATATCTTCTATAGCTTCTTCAATGGTATTCAGTTGTATTTTTGTTGACATAATTATTATGGTTTTTGAGCAGGAGTAAACCGTTCAGAAATTTTTTGAAATAGTTGTGAAATCGGAGTTGTAATCGCATCAAAGTTTATTAAGCCGTTGTCGTTTGTAGCACGATACGTCAATAAAATAGCTAATGGAAGTAATATAAAGGAAGACATCCATGATCCCATAAAGGGAGTCATTCCGCCTTCCTGTGAAAGCCTTTTTCCAAAAGTATTGATGAAATGAAAAGTAATAAAAATTAATACCGCAAAGACAATAGGTAAGCCCAGTCCACCTTTACGAATAATAGCACCTAATGGAGCACCAATGAAAAACATTAAAAAGCAGGCAAAAGCAATCACAAACTTTTCGTATAAAGCAGTTGAGTGTTTGTTGATATCTCTTTGTTTGTCTTTTAGTTCTTTTTGAGTAGCTTCTATGGAATAAATGTTACTGGTAACGTTGCTGGTCGCCATTTTAAGTATGTCCAGCTTTTGTTTATTGTCATAAAGAGATAAAAGATCGTTAGGTAACGATTTTTTCTTTTTAGGGTTTTTTATTACTACTGGAGGTTGTTTTTTAAATCCAACACGCTGATTTATATTTTCTGAAAAGGATAAAATTTCATTGTCCAGGTTTTTATTTAAAGAGTCTAATGTATAACGAAGTTCGCTTACGTTCAGCATTCCGTTGGTACTGCTGATTTCCTGATTATCATCAACTTTATTAAGTTCCGATAAATCAATATTAATGATTTGCTTTTTGAAAGAGGCTTTTACAAATGGCAATTTAGCACGATCCTCATATTTTTTCGGCGTGACGTCCTGATAGTAATATCCATCATTTAAAACGAGTTTTAAAATACTGGATTTCTCATTACTGATCAGTTTACCATTTTTAGCTTTGATAACGGTTTTATTTTCTCCAACGTTATTCGCTTTTTCGTGAATCGTAACTCCGGTAAGGATGTTTCCGTTTTCTCCTGATTTCTTATTTACTTTAATGTTATAAGTTCCAACATCGTTAAACTGACCTTCTGCAATTGCCATGGCCGGTTTGGCCTGAGCAATGTTTTTTCGGAAATTAACAAATTTGTATTCAGCGAACGGAATCACATTATTGGCGAACCAAAAGGCTACAATACTCAAAACAAAAATAAATGCGATTAAAACACGCATTGCTCTTTGAAGGGATATTCCGGAAGATTTCATAGCAGCGAATTCATAATTCTCGGCCAAATTTCCGAAAGTCATAATGGATGCTAATAAAACTGATAGTGGTAATACTAACGGTATAATTCTCGGCATTGAAAAAAGAAGGAATTTTACAACCAATATCAAATCAAGGTCTTTACCTGCCAATTCAGAGATAAAAAGCCATACGGTTTGAAGTATGAATATAAAAAAAAGGATTACGAATACCGTGGTAAACGTAATCAGAAATGTTTTTAGTAAGTATTTGTCTAAAATTTTCAACCTTGGTTTAATCTAATTTGTTGATGTAGTATTTTGGATATTTGCTCGCTACAAAGGTAAATTGATTTTTTGATAAAGGCTGATTGGTTTTAAAAGAATTAACGGTTAAAGTGGTTTTTGTTCCATTTTTTCCAGTTTCAATCAAATTATAGATGTGTTTTGTTTGTACATCAATTCCTAAAAGAATCTCTTTTCTTTGATCCTTAGTGTTTGTTGGTGCTAATTTGATGTATTGAATTTTTCTTCCTTTAATATTTTGAACGATGTCCATATTGTATTTGTATCCGGAATTGAAAAAAGTCAACATTTTTGAAGGCGTGATCGCATTGTCATCTTTCTCATTAACTTTAGAGATAGTAACTTCTTCGTCTTCAGGGTTGATAGTGTAGCTTTTTTGCCCGTCAAATATCTTAGTAACACCCATAAAATTCAATACATATTGATTGCCTTTCATGATCACGTTTCCTTTGCTGTCCTGATTAATATTTTCTTTTGCGTTATTTAAAGAGTATTTAAAATCAATAGAAATATTATCGTAGCTTTTTATTTTTGCTGTTACCTGGTTCAATAAATCTTTGGCTTTTTTATCCTGTGCCTGAATAGAAGTGAAGCTCAAAAGCAATAAAATTGCCATTTGAAAACACTTTTTAGTCATGTTAGTGATAGAATTGTTGTTGATTTCCTGAATTTTCGTTTTCATGATGGGATTAATTTTGTTCATTGTTAAAAAATTGATCAAGAGCACTTAAGTCAGAAATGTTTACACTTCTTGCTTTACTGCCTTCAAACGGACCAACAATTCCAGCTGCTTCCAGCTGATCGATCAAACGACCGGCTCTGTTGTAACCCAATTTTAATTTTCTTTGCAGTAATGAAGCGGAACCTTGTTGTGCATTGACAATAATCTCTGCAGCTTCTCTAAATAAAGTATCTCTTTCGGAAATATCCATATCAAGATTGATGCCAGTTTCTTCTCCAACGAACTCTGGAAGCAAATAAGCCGTGGCGTACGCTTTTTGTGAACCAATGAAATCTGTAATTTTTTCAACCTCCGGAGTGTCAATGAAAGCACACTGAACACGAACGACATCATTTCCGTTTGTGTACAATAAATCTCCACGACCAATCAACTGATCCGCTCCTTGTGTGTCTAAAATTGTTCTTGAGTCAATTTTTGACGTTACCCTAAAAGCAATTCTCGCAGGGAAATTCGCTTTAATTAAACCTGTAATTACGTTAACCGATGGTCTCTGTGTCGCGATAATCAAGTGAATACCAATAGCACGCGCTAACTGTGCCAAACGCGCAATCGGAATTTCGACTTCTTTTCCTGCAGTCATAATCAAGTCGGCGAACTCATCGACAACCAATATAATATAAGGTAAGAAGCGATGTCCTGCTTCTGGATTTAATTTTCTGGCTTTAAATTTATCGTTGTATTCTTTAATATTACGAACCATCGCATCTTTCAATAGTGAATAACGATTATCCATTTCAACACAAAGAGAGTTTAAAGTGTTCACTACTTTGGCGTTGTCTGTAATAATGGCATCTTCAGTATCAGGAAGTTTGGCTAAATAATGTCTTTCAATTTTATTGAATAAGGTTAACTCTACTTTTTTCGGATCTACCAAAACGAATTTTACTTCGGCCGGATGTTTTTTGTATAAAAGAGAAGTTAGAACTGCATTCAATCCTACCGATTTTCCTTGTCCGGTAGCACCCGCCATCAAAAGGTGAGGCATTTTGGCTAAATCGACAACAAAAGTTTCGTTTGAAATTGTTTTTCCCAGAGCGATTGGTAACTCCATTTCAGCTTCCTGAAATTTAGCTGATCCAATAACGCTTTTCATTGAAACCATAGTTGGATTCTTGTTCGGAACCTCGATACCAATTGTTCCTTTTCCTGGAATTGGCGCAATAATACGAATTCCTAAAGCGGATAATGACAACGCAATATCATCTTCTAAACTCTTAATTTTAGAGATTCTGATTCCGGCTTCCGGTACAATTTCGTATAAAGTTACCGATGGACCAACGGTTGCTTTAATCTGTGCAATTTCAATTTTGTAGTTACGAAGTGTGTCTACAATTTTGTTTTTATTTTCTTCTAATTCTTCCTGATTGATTGTAATTCCGCCAGTCGAATATTCTTTTAATAAATCGATAGTTGGGAATTTATAATTCGATAAATCCAAAGTCGGGTCAAATAAACCAAAATCGGCAACCAGGCGAGAAGCCAGGTTTTCTTCGATAATATCTTCCTCTTCAGGTTTTTCAACAACAAATTCTTCAGTATGAACCGGAGCAGTTACTGTTGCTGGTTTGATATCCATTTGAACTGGTTTTATAACCGGATTTAAATCAATTTCTGATGAATTTGAAATGGTTGGTTTTAAAGCCTCTTTGTTGATTTCGAATTGAGTGTCTTCTGTTTTTAAATGAATATTGTCTAATTCAGGATCTTCTTCTTCAATAGCAAATTCTTCTAAATTGTAAGCACTTTCAGGTTGTTGCGGTGTTTTTAAAGCATCCAGTTCTGATTTGAATTCATTTTTAGTGGAATCAAAATAAGATTGAATTTTCTCCGGAGATAGCTTTATTTTGAAAATTAAATACACGATCAATCCAAAAAGCAAGGCCAATAAAGTTCCTGTTTTTCCTATGTAATCCTGTGAAAATAAATTCAGTTCGTACCCAATAGTTCCGCCTAATTCAGGTGCTGAAGTGGCGAAAAATCCAAATAAGACAGAAACAATAATAATGGCAAATAAATCCCAGAACCAAATGCTTTTCAGTCTTTTGGTTGACATTTCTAAGGCCAGAAATAATCCGGTTAAGAAAAATAAACGCACTAATATAAAAGAAGCAAGGCCAAAACCTCTGTATACAAGCAGATCAGCAAGAAAAGCTCCGAATTTTCCGAGCCAGTTTTGCACTTCTTCAGAGCGATCGCCAAGATGGCTTACCGCGCTTTGATCTGTTTGCCATTGTCCGTTGACATAAAAAGAAATAAATGCCACTAATAATGCAATAGAAAAGAGTACCAAAAGACAGCCTAAAACAAATTTTTGTTGTTTGGTTATCTTCCAAGATCTTTTATTCTCGGTGTTTGGTTCGTTTTTTTTATTTACAGTTTCTTTTTTGGTTGTTTTTGCCATTCTTGCGTTCCTTGCCTATATAAATTTGGGTAAATAAATAATTAAGCCTATTGCTATCGCTGTCATTGCAGCAAAAAATACTGCACCAGCCGCAATATCTTTAATAAATCCGATTCGTTTACTGTAATCAGGGTGAATAAAATCGGCAATTTTTTCAACTGCTGTATTCAATCCTTCAATGCCTAAAACTAAACCGATTGCCAGTGTTTGGCAAAGCCATTCTGTTTGTGAAATATGAAAGTAAAACCCGGCAATTGTCATTATGATTCCCAATGAAAATTGAACCATAATGCTATGCTCTGTTTTTATAAGTTTAACAGCTCCGTTAAAAGCATATGTCATGCTTTTTAACCGACCTGTTACAAAAGTATTGTCTTTTTCGAATGCCATTTAATGGATATTATAGTGCTGCTAAAGCTGCTTCGTAATTTGGTTCGTTTGCAATCTCTGCAACTTGTTCTGTGTGCAATACTTTTCCATCAGCATCAACCACAATGATTGCTCTTGAGTGTAAACCTGCCAATGGTCCATCAACAATTTCTAAACCGTTTGTTTTACCAAAATCTCCAGCCTGGAAATCAGATAAGTTTACTACATTTTCCAAACCTTCAGCACCACAAAAACGTTTTTGAGCGAATGGTAAATCTCTTGAAATACAAAGTACAGTTGTGTTTTCTAAATTGCTTGCATTTTCGTTGAATTTTCTAACAGAAGTTGCACAAGTTCCTGTATCAATACTTGGGAAAATGTTTAAAACTAATTTTTTACCAGCGAAGTTGCTTAGTGAAGCTACTGATAAATCGTTTTGTACTAATTTAAAATCAGCTAGTTGTGATCCAACTGTTGGTAATTCTCCTGAAGTATGAATAGGATTTCCGCCTAATGTTATTGAAGCCATGATATTTGTTTAAATTAATGAGGTTCAAAAGTAAGGATTAATATTTGAATCTAAAAGTATTTGTTATGGGTTGTGAGCACAATTAGGCGAGTTTTAAGAGTAACGGGAAAAGGGTGTGTTTTAGTATTTGATTGGGGTGAGAGGGCACGCGGATGACACGGATTTTGGCGGGTTTGGACTGTTTTTTTTTTTATTTGTTGTTTTGTGTTGAATAAAGGTTTGTTCGCATTTTTGTCATCCCGAGGAACGAGGGATCCCCGTAAGAAACTCCTCAATCTAAATCGCCAATCTAAATCGCCAATCTTTGTCGAACTACTTACGTGGATCCCTCGTTCGGGACGACATACTTTATGTTTACTATTTCTTTATTCTTTCCTCTTTGTTTTATTCTCTTTACTCTATGATCTTTTTCCGCTCGCCAAAATTATAATGATAGTTAATTTTGAATTTTAATAAACAATTAACCAAGAACTTCTAACACCTAACTTTTCCCCACAAAAAAAGCGTCTCTTATCCAGAAACGCTTCTTCAGTCCTATTTTTTTGTTTTTTCTTTGAAAGAGGCCGACTATTTGTCGATAGAACCTAAAACACGTTTCATGAACGCATTTAAAGCTTCTTTTTTATCTGTGCCCTGAACTACCATTTTATGTACTTCAAGCGCACCATACATGTTGGAGATCAATTCGCCAATTACATCTAATTCTTCATCTTTTAGAGACGGAATCTCAGTCATCGCTTCCAGAACTTCAATCGTTTCGATGATATAATCCTGGTCGTTTTCTTCGATAAATTGGGTCAATTGCTTTATTACGGGTAATTTCATTTTTTAGATTTTTAGATTACTTACGCAATTGCGTTTACCAAGTCGATTAAAACTTCTTGTTTGTTGGTTTGTGTTTCTCCAACCAATTGTCCGTTTACGAAAGTAGCGAAAGTAGGCAAGTTGCTTACATTGGCTAATTTTCTTGATTCCGGAGAATTTTCAGCATCAACCAAAACAAAAGTGATAGCTTCATTTTCTGTTGCTAATTTTTTGAATTTTGGTTTCATAATACGGCAATTTCCACACCATGAAGCTGAATATTGTACTACTACTTTTTCGTTTTTAGCAACTAAATCTGCTAACGTATCTTCGTTTAAGTCGATTAACATACCTTATAAATTTAAATTCCAAATTTTTTAAATCCAAATTCCAAATCTTGTGATTGAACGTAGAAATCTATTTTGAAATGTTATTTTTTGAAATGAAATTCCAGCTTTATAAATTCCAAATTCCAAATCTTACAATTGAAATTTAAAAGATTAAATATTGAAATGTTATTGATTTTTTTGAAATGAAATTTCCAATTTAGAAATTCCAAATCCCAAAATTGGAATTTGGAATTTCAAAAATTTGGAATTTATTTTTTCTTAGTTAGCACTCAAGTACTCAGCAGTACTCAATCTGTCTGCAGACATCGCTTCTTTACCAGCTTCCCAGTTTGCAGGACAAACTTCACCTTTAGTTTGAATGTGTGTGTAAGCGTCAACCATACGTAAGTACTCGTTTACGTTACGTCCTAATGGCATATCGTTAACACTTTCGTGGAAGATTTTTCCAGTTTCGTCAATTAAGTAAGTCGCTCTGTAAGTTACGTTTGAACCTTCGATGATAACTGAATCAGTTTCTTCGCTGTATTCTGTAGAATCGATATCTAAAATTCCTAAAATGTTAGATAAGTTACGGTTTGTATCCGCTAAGATTGGGTAAGTTACACCTTCGATTCCACCATTGTTTTTTGGAGTATTTAACCAGGCAAAGTGAACTTCGTTTGTGTCGCATGAAGCTCCAATTACGATAGTATTTCTTTTTTCAAATTCTGGTAATGCAGCTTGAAAGGCGTGTAATTCAGTTGGGCATACAAAAGTAAAATCTTTTGGGTACCAGAACAATAATACTTTTTTGTTGTTGTTTACTGCTTCTTCAAAAATGTTGATTTTTAAGTTATCACCCATTTCTGAGATAGCATCTACTGCAATACTTGGGAATTTTTTTCCTACTAAAGACATCTTATTCGTTTTAAAGTTAAAAATTTATTTGTGATGCAAAAGTAGGGTATAAGTAGAGTTACTTACAATAAGATGTAATTATAAAAATTTATTAAGTGATAGTATTTAGTTATGTCTGGCGGTAATGTTTTTGTAAGTTATTGAAGGTCAATGTTTACAGGAAGAATTCCATTGCAGGTTTTGTTTTCTAAAAATTGAATTCCTGCATTTTTTTGAAATTCTTCAAAATCCTGATACACCTGAATGAGTCCCGAAGCCTTAGAAAGATTCGGAATAATAGGTAAAACGTACGGATTTCCGAAAACATAAACGATACATTTTTTGGTTTGAAGCAGGTCTGAAAGCAATGCTAAAACTTCGTCATTAATTTCGAAATTGTTCATAGGTTTTGCCTTCGGAACAAATAAAGAAATTAGAATCGTTTCGAAATTATCCAACTCTTTTTTAATTATATCAATATCAGAAACTTCCAGGCTTTCAAAAGCAAATTCTGGCGACTTTAGTTTGGAATTTATAGTTTGGAAGAACGTATTTTCTACATTTTTATACAAACTCAATTTGGCGAATTGATTGTTTTTCTGCGCTTCAAAAGCCAATTCTGTATTGGAATTGTCAATGATTTTTGTAATGGAATCCTGAGCGATTTCTAAATTAAGTTCTGATGCTTTTTTGAAGTTTAATTCGCCTGAAGTAAAGTTGTCTTCAGATAAAATTCCAACTTTTTTCTTGGCTTTCATAATTCTGTTGAAACTTTCTTCGATTCTTTCCGGAGAAGCATTTTTAAGAATAGATTCAATTCCTTCCGGAACATTTTCAGCAAAACATAACACATCGTTTCCGGCGTTGAAGGCTTCCCATTCTAAATCGCCTTTTGTTTCGTACAATTTAGAAACACTGTGCATGTTTAAAGCATCAGAAATAACCAGACCATCGTAACCTAATTTTTCACGCAAAAGGGTCTGAATAACCGCTTTTGATAAAGTAGCCGAAGTATCTTTTCCGTCATTTAAACTTGGAACCGCCAAATGTCCAATCATAATCGAATCGACATTATTTTCGATTCCTTTGATGAAAGGATATAATTCGTTTTCTAATAATTCTTCTAAAGTTTCCTTTAAAACCGGCAATCCTAAATGCGAATCGACATTGGTATTTCCGTGTCCGGGAAAGTGTTTCAGGCAGCCTAAAACGCCAACTTCAGACATTCCATTCAAATATTCAACAGCAAAATGGGCTACTTTTCCTTTGTTTTCGCCAAAAGAACGATAACCAATAACCGGATTATTCGGATTGTTGTTGATGTCTGCCAGAGGCGATAAGTTATAATGAATTCCGGCTGCTTTTAAGTCTAAACCAATTTGTTTTCCAACTCCGTAAACCAAATTAGATTTGCTTTCCGGCAAAGCGCCAAGCGTAATCGCGTACGGATATTGCGGTGTTTTTTCGATGCGCATGGCTAAACCCCATTCGGCGTCTATGCTGATTAAAAGTGGGGTAGAAGCCGATTGTTGATAACGAACAATCAGTTCTTTTATTTTTTGATAACTGTCATCATTAAGCACCACTTTTTTCTTGCTTTCATAGTTCGTAGCCGCACTTGCACGGCTGTGAAAAAAAGTCAGTCCGCCGATATTGTGTTCTTTTATTAAACGTTCGGTTTCCTGAATATTTTCTTCGGTATCGTTGATGAAAACTGCGGGAAAAAAGAATTGTCCCACTTTTTGTCTTAATGCTTCAGCTGTCATTTTCATTATTATAAAGTCTTTTTCATGCAAACACTATTCTCCATAGCCTCGTAAGGCGGATAATTTGAAATGATAGTGTAATCTTGTTTTTGGTATAGATTAATAGCTTCCGGCTGTTTTTTTCCGGTTTCTAAAATCGTGTAATCATAACCTGTTTCTTTCGCCCAAATTTCCAGTTCCTTCAGAATGGCAGATGCAATTCCTTTTTTTCTGTAATCGGGATGAACGAACATACGTTTGATTTCGACTGTATCTGATTCTTTTTCCCTAAAAGCGCCACAGCCTGCAGGAACACCGTTTTCATAATAAACGATAGTATGTTTTATCTTATCTGTTTTATTAAACTGATTGTAAAAGGCGTGATCTTCTCCGTCTCTAATTGCTAAATCTTTATCTAACAAAGCAACGAGATTTATAAAATCAATATCGTCAGAGTTTGTTCTTTTGAGCGTAATCATGATAAATGCGTAAAAGTTTATGCTTTATTTCAATTTTGCTTTCTTTTGCTTAGCCAATTGTTTTTTGGTTTCAATTGCTTTTTCTAATCGGTTTTTGAAACGGAAAAGTTTCGGTAAACCTTCCAGTCGGTCTTCGAGTGTGATTTCTTCAAAAACAATGATAGCTTTTTCAAGAACCCGAATTTCGTTGTCAATATCATTTTGGTTTTTGTAGATCGTAGCTAACCGATCATAAGGATGATTTCCTTTAAAGCTTTCCGCGACATTTTCTTCATATACTTCAATTGCTTTTTCAAAATCTCCTGTTTTCTCGAACTCAGCTCCTTTTAGGTTGCGTTCGGCTTGTAGATTTTCGTTGAATTCCATATTTAAGATGTTTGATTTGGGGTTAAACTTCTTCCGATTTTTTCCCAAAATCTTTCGGGAAAATTAAAAAACGTGATAAAATAAGGCCTGGAATTGTAGCTAACAGCACCCATACAAAAAAGTTCTGATAGCCTAAAAATTGTTGTATATAACCGCTTAACATTCCAGGAAGCATCATTCCTAAAGCCATAAATCCGGTTGCAAGCGCGTAATGTGCTGTTTTTGATTCTCCTTCGGCAACATGTATTAAGAACATCATAAAGCCGGTAAATCCAAAACCGTATCCAAACTGTTCTAATATGACAGTGATGCAAGTATAAAGATTAAGTGGGGAATTTATTTCGAAAAAATAAAGGTTTATATGCAGATGGAAAATTTCTTCCGGCTGAAAATGAGCCAATCCAATAAAGCCAATGATTGGTAAATGCATAGCCAAAAACATAGGAAACATCCATTTGGTAAGCCCTTGTTTAGAGATCGCAATACCGCCCAAAATACCGCCAACTGTTAAAGCGAAAATTCCTAAAGTTCCGTAGATAATTCCAACAGCTTCAGTGTCTAATCCCATTCCGCCTATTTCTTTTTTGTCTAATAAAAAAGGACTTAGCATTTTAAGTAATTGTGATTCGCCTAAACGAAATAACAAAATAAAAGCCAATACTAAACCGATTTGTTTTTTCTTAAAGAAACTGATAAAGATAGTGGCGAAGTTTTGATGATGAACTTCTGCCGTATTTTCACTAGCATTGATTTCATTTTTTGGAGTAAAAACGAAATTATAAATGGTAATAACCGTCATTAACAAACCAACAGCAATCATCGTGTACGACCATGCTTTGGTATTATCTCCATATTTGTGTTCTAAATATCCGGCAAACAAAACGATTAATCCGTTTCCTGCTAAAAGTGAAAGTCGGTAAAAAGTACTTCTGATGCCGAGGAAAAACGATTGCTGTTCTTTTGGTAAAACCAATAAATAAAAACCATCGCTGGCAATATCATTAGAAGCCGAAGCAAAGGCCGCAACCCAAAATATCGCCAATGTCATGATGAAAAATCCACTAGCTGGAATGGTGAAACCGACCAACAGAAACGCAATCGAAATAAGCAATTGCATCGAAAGAAACCATTTTCTTTTGGTTCCGTTTAATTCAATAAACGGACTCCAAAGTGGTTTGATAACCCAGGGCAGATATAATAAACTGGTGTAAACTCCAATGTCTTCATTAGAGATTCCGAGATTTTTGTACATGATAACCGAAACGGAAATGATGACGGCGTAAGGCAATCCAGACGCAAAATTTAAAAGCGGAATCCAATACCAGGGTTTATTATCTGTTTTCATTTGGTTGGTTAGGGTAAGCTATTTTAAATGGCTTTTTTAAGTCAATAATAGTAGGTGTACTTTCGTTTGCAAAATAATCAATAAATGTTACAGCGCAAGCTTTATACGGATTCATTTTTGCAGCAGTAGCCGAAATTAAAATATCCCCGGTGTCCTGGCGTACTACCACTTTGTCGATGATTTGACGGGCATCATTAATATCGATTTTCGAAATATGATCTGCACCGTAAAGTACCATATAGCGCACTTTGGTATTCAACGGATCCTTAATAGTGAACCTGTATTTCAAACTGTCCTGTCCAAATTCAGTAACCACAGGTGTGTCAATAATGACATGTTTTAAATTGGGAACCGGAGCCGGAAGTGCAGGATATTTATATTGATTTTCTTCTAAAAGACGAACAATATCAAAATTTTTATCTGTAAACCATTTGGCACTGAAATAAGCACTTCCGCCTACTTTTTTGAAACTTCTGGCATAATCAATCTGGGTTGGAATTTCAGTTAAATAGTTCCAGCTTTTATCAGCATCGCCTCTGATTTTGTAGGAAGCGTGACCGATATAAAGGGCAGTATTATTAGAGTTTTCTGACCACCATTTTACCAATTTAGAATAAGAAGCTCTCGGATTATTCATGCTCCAATACAATTGCGGCATGATATAATCGATCCATTTTTGGTCCATCCATAAAACAGGATCAGCGTATAAATCGTCGTAGTTGGATGTCGATTGCGTTTCAGAACCTTTAGGGTCCTGTGATTTATTTCTCCAAACTCCAAACGGACTGATTCCGAATTGCACCCACGGTTTGCTGGCTTTTATAGTCGTAGAAATCGTGTGCACAAAATTACTCACATTCGCACGACGCCAATCGGCAAGGCTTAAGCCTGATCCGTATTTTTTGTATGAGGCGTTGTCGTTAAATGTTTTTCCGGGAACGGTGTAAGGGTAGAAGTAATCATCAAAATGAATCGCGTCGATGTCGTATTTATCAACAACTTCTTTTACGACTTTCGTTAAATGTTCCTGAACTTCAGGCAACGCAGGATCGTAATATATTTTTCCGGCGTATTCGATCATCCATTCCGGATGTTTGAAAATGTCGTGAGTTGGACTCAATTGCTGTTTGTTTAAATCGAAAGTCGCACGATACGGATTCAGCCAGGCGTGAAATTCGAAACCTCTGGTATGTGCTTCCTCAATCATCCAGGCCAATGCATCGTAATACGGATTGGGAGCCTGACCTTCCTTACCCGTTAAAAAACGGGACCAAGGCGCTAATTCTGAAGGATAAAAAGCATCTCCAACACTACGAATCTGAACAATTACGGCATTATAATTTAATTTTTTATACGCTTCTAATGTGGCAATGTAGTCTGCTTTTTCTTTGTTAACACCGTCCATGGCTGTTTTGGGCCAGTCGATATTGACGACGGTAGCGATCCACACCCCTCTAAATTCGTTTTTAGGATGTAGTAGTTTTTCCTGCGCGTTGGATGTCCATCCTAAGAAAAGTAAGAATATGATAGAGAATAGTAGTGGCTGATTTTTATGCATTGCAATCTTTTTTAACAGAAACCAAAAATAGTTTTTTTAGCTGATTATCGTAAATAATTAATAGATTATAATTTTAACGGTATTAATTTGAATTTCTTATGTGTGTTTTTTGCCACAGATTACAGGATTATAATGATTAATGCTTTTTTTTTCGCCACGAATTCATGAATTATTTTTGTACAAAGTATTAAAAAAAATAATTAGTGAATTCGTGGCTATTTTTTTCTCTCAATCTGGAAATGAAATTTTTCCCATTGTGACGGAGGGAATTCCTTTTTTTGTGCCAAAGTTATAATCGCCACCAGCAACCGTTTCATTGGCTAAAACGGCAAATAAAACCGCTTCTTTCGCGTCACCTGAAATGCCGAGATCGTCACTTTTTTGAAACGGGCACGACAATAATTCTTTTAATCCCTTTACCAATAACGGATTGCTTGCGCCTCCGCCGGACATATAAACTGTGAAATCTTCGATTGGCGTTCCCGTGTTTTTTACGACAAACAGTATCGCTTCTGCAATCGTTTCGGCGCTTAGTCTTGTTAAAGTGGCAAGCAAATCTGGTGCCGAAATATTTTCGAGTTTGGTTTTTGCCAAAGCCGAATCGACAAAAGCTTTATTGAACAATTCCTGACCGATGGTTTTGGGGAAGCTTTTCTGGAAGAAAGCATTGCTTTTTAATTCGGTTAAAAGGGTTTGGTTTACGGTTCCGGTTTGGGCGATTTCGGCATCTTTATCGTAACTTTTTTCAGGGAAAAAGTGTTTCGTAAAAATGTCGATTAAAGTATTTGCCGTTCCGGTATCGGTTACAAAAACTTCCTCGGCGTTTTGGGAAGCGGGTAAATAGGTGAAATTAGCGATGCCGCCCATGTTGAGCATAATGCGGTTTTCGCCTTTTTTGCTGAACAATAAATAATCGCCATAAACCGCCAAAGGCGCACCTTCGCCACCGCCAGCCACGTGTTTTTGTCTGAAATCAGATAAGGTTATAATTCCGGTTTTTACGGCAATATGATCGCCGTCACCAATTTGCAAAGTCGCATTGGGGAATTTTTCCTGCTGATGTAAAAACTTCGGAGCGTGCAAAACCGTTTGCCCGTGTGAGGCAATTAAGTCGACTTCGTGCGCGGGGATATTCCATTTTTGAAGACAATCGTTGACCATACCGGCGTGCAAAAGACCGATCCATTCGTTTAATAAAGCCAAATGCTGAAAATCGATGGTTTTCTGGGCAAACACTTTACGGATTTCGGATTTAATGTCTTCGGTATAAGGGATGGTTTCGAATTCCAGAATTTTTACAGCGGTATTTTCGCCCGCGCCAGAAATAGCACAAAGCGCAATATCCAATCCGTCAAGCGAAGTTCCGGACATTAAACCTATTATTTTTCGGGTCTCTTTTTGAGCGATTTCAAAAAGGGCACTTATATTTTTATTCATTAAATGCTGTTTTAAGGAAGTGTTTTATTTGGTAATGCTAAAATGGGATTTATTTGGGGATAAATTTAGGGAAAGTTGAGGATTTTTTTTAGGTAAGGTTTTCCGTAAAAAAGCTATTTTCTGAGGTGTTTATTTGGGTGTGAAGGATTTCATGTTCCCTCAAAACTCCTAGCGAGTAAATAATTTAATTGCCTTATTGCCTTGGCCATTCCTTCAGGTTCTATTGTATGGTTGAAAAAATCTGTCAGCCTTTTTTCGGCTTCTTTTGAAAGGGTGTTGGTACTCATAACTCTGTAATTTAGGAAATATAAAACCCATGAGGCTAAGGTGTCCTACACTTACAGAAGTGTTACGGTTGTTTCCAATACCGCCACCAAACCACATGGGCAAAAGTTTTTTAGATGTCATGATTCTGTAATTTAGGAAAGGCAAATATCCTAAAACCCTTATGTGTAAAAAGAAGTTTTTGAATTAATTCCGAGTATTATTGAAAATAACTTATATTCGATTCCAATTAGGAATTTGCAATAATTATGATCGAAGAAATTTTAACCAACTACGTCAATTTTATAAGGCATTTTGAAACTTTATTAAAAACTAAGGACAAACAAGATATAAATCCGTGTTCATTTTCAAGTACTTATTTTGAAAGAAAAGGAAGTATAGACGGAATTGAATATTGGTTTCACGGAAGCGGTTGTACGGCAGAGAAAGATGGAGTTATTTATGCTTATGATATTACTGTAGATGAAATTAAGTTTTCACAATGGAAATTTTCAGAGCTTATTAGAACACATCCTGAATATCAAAAATTAAATTATACTCCTGAATTTATTGAACATGAATTGTATCAACTTATAAATAAAAGGAATTTTGGGTTGGGTCATTATTGAGGGAATCGAGGGAAAAGATTTTGGATGTGTTTTTATGTCGTATAGAGTTCTTCTGGAAGTATTTAATTAAATATAAGTTCAAGTATGGTTAAAAAAAATCTTCTACTATTATTGATAATTTCCTTTTCAGCAAAATCTCAGGATTTAGCTGAAAAAATAGTCATTTCTAAAATTACTTATGTTAATCAGTTTGATGACACTGACAAAGAGTTTAAAACAGAAAGGAAGGTTATTAAAAATCAAAAAGCAATCAAGAATTTATTGCTGGAATTACAAAAAGTTGATGATACAACTCAATTATTATCAAAATTTAAAATTGACACCAACTACATAAAAAATAATCCTGAGAAATTATTGAGCCTTTACAATAGTGAACCTGAAATTGCATGGAATCAGGAACAAAAAGAATACATTTTTAAAGTTTTAAAGAACATAGATCTATACAAAAAGCAACTTAATGAGTATCTATCTAATGGCTGTTGTTATGGCATGCACAATTCTTATCGCAATCAATTTGTGATTGAGATTTTTCAAAATACGCAGTCTAAAAAAACTTTTAAATCCAGAAAGTATGTTTGGAGTTACGCAATGCCTTTTGAGAATGATAATAAGGATCTCATTTATAATTTTGAAATTGAGAAAATACTAAATGAAGTTTTTAATACTAAATCTAAAATTCAGAAACCTCTTGAAGGAAATGAATTGCTGAAATATTTAGTCAATAACATAATTAGAAATAATGATGATGCGCTTTATAAATTATCGGCTTATACTTACTCAAAAGAGATAAATGAATTAAAATCCGATTTTAATATTTTATCCTTTGGAGAAATGTATGCCTTTGGAAGATACATAGGGCATGGGACAAAAACTTTTAAGATCAAATTGAAAAATGCCAAAATGCTTCCGAATGTCTATCTTCAGTTTTTAGTAACAAAACAAGGGAATTCACTGTATTCAAGAGACTCCATAAAATCAGATTATGAGGAAATTGTAAAAAGAGTTCAGTCAATAAAATTCATTAGAGAAAATTTAGAAAACAATCCAAATTTAAAACTTGACATTTATTACACGAATAATAATGCCGTGAATGCTTATAATATTGATGGCGTAAATAAAAATCCGACAGAATGGAAAAAGCAGGATGATTATGTAAAAAGTTTAAATTGGTATGCAGTAAATGATATCAAACCAACTTTTGATATTAGTGAAGCCATAAAAACTTCAGAAAAAAATCATTGCGGCTGTAATTATAGATTTGATCAAAAATTCATTGAGAAAACCATATTTTTTGAATTAAATGACGAACAGAGCACCGATAATTCAGTTTGGTTCTTATTACCAGATAATAGGGTTTTATTGTATATATTGGAGGGAGAAAAAGTACTTAATCATGATTATTCAGAATTTGGGAAGTTTTCCGGAATTCAATTTCCGTGTGTCCTGTTTAATGAGAACGGAGAAATAACGAATAGAAAATTATAAGAGGATAGACTTTCTTATGAAAAAAGTCCCCTAGCCCTGATGGTCCCGAAGTGTCGGGAGGAAAATCCTTTCGTATTCCAACTCAAATAAGGATTTAAAACTTCGGCTAATTCATTCAACCAAAAAAAGCTGTTTTCTAAAGTGTTTATTTGGGATTGAAGGGTTTCATGTTCCCTTATCAATTAGGATAAAATGAATATTATCATCTGATTGAAAAATATTTTTCTTAAATTAGAGAAACAATTAAATTCAAAAAACATGAATCCATCAAAAATAATAGGAATAATTCTAATCGTTATTAGTCTCGGTGCGGGATATATTGGTGTCAACAAAATAGCTGATAATACAAAAGAAATTAATTTATTAGGACTAAAAATTAATGCGTCCAACGAATCCGGTAAACAACAGGGATACCTTTATTTAGGGCTGGGTGTCATTTTACTTGTGGGTGGAATTTACACTGTCAACAAATCAAAATAAAGTGCTGTAAGCAGGGATTGTAAATATTGCATGTGGGCATTGTTGGGTAACTATTTCTTGTCAATTAATTTTATAACAAAACTTCTTATGAAACCTACAGCCCAAGCCCTAATGGCAGCGGCATCCTTTTGTGCCAGTCCCGATAGCTATCGGGAGGAATATAAGATACAGCGTACAGCAGGACACGAGCGCTAGCGACTGACGAAGTAAACAGCTCCTGATTAAAAATGAAATTCCAATAAATAAACTCCAAATTCCAAAATTTTGCTTGTTTTAATGATTGAGATTTAGTTTTCAAAAGTCTTCGACTTCGCTCAGGATTACACTAGTTAAAAAAACCTTAGAACCTTAGAACCTTAAAAAAATAACTATTTTTGTCAAATCATATTCAGCAAAAATGTCACTACTTAAGGATTTAGAACAATTATCAGCATCGTTGGAAGGAACACTTTTATACGATGATCTTCATAAAACACTTTATTCGACCGATGCTTCGGTTTACCGGATTAAACCAAAAGCGGTTGCCATACCTAAATCGATCGCAGATATTAGTAAACTGATTCGGTTTGCGCGGGAGCATCAGATTTCGATTACGCCAAGAACGGCGGGAACTTCGCTGGCCGGACAAACGGTGGGCGACGGAATTGTGGTCGATGTTTCGAAGAATTTTACCAAAATCCTGAATTTCGACCCAATTAAAAAAACAGTTACGGTCGAGCCAGGTGTGATTCGCGATGAACTGAATTTGTTTCTGAAACCTCATGGCGTGTTTTTTGGCCCGAATACTTCGACATCCAACCGCTGTATGATTGGCGGAATGGTGGGCAATAATTCTTCGGGAACGACTTCGATTCGCTATGGCGTGACGCGCGATAAAATTGTGGAGATTAAAGCGATTTTGAGTGATGGATCGGAAGTAGTTTTTAAGGAACTGACTTCGGCGGAATTTATCGAAAAAACAAAAGGCGATACCTTAGAAAATAAAATATACAAAAGCGTTTACGACGAACTTTCGGTAAAAGCTACGCAGGATGAAATTGTAAAAGAGTTTCCGAAACCGGAGATTCACAGACGAAATACGGGTTATGCGGTTGATATTTTACTGAAATCGGATTTGTTTGGTGGAACAGAACCGACAATCAATCTCGGAAAATTACTCTGCGGAAGTGAAGGAACTTTGGCTTTTACTTATGAAATTACCTTAAAAGTAGACGATTTACCGCCGGCGAACAATATTATGGTGGTGGCGCATTATCATAGTATTCAGGAATCGCTGGAATCTGTTGTAGTGGCGATGAAACATTATTTGTACACCGCAGAAATGATCGACGACACGATTTTAGATTGTACGAAAACGAATCGCGAACACATCAAAAACCGTTTCTTTTTGGTTGGAGAACCGAAAGCGATTATGATGTTTGAAGTGGCTTCGCACGACGCACAAGATGCCGAAAATCAGGCGAATGCTTTAATTGCCGATTTAGAAAAAAACAACTTTGGTTACGCACTCGTAAAAATTTACGGAGCCGATATTGAAAAAGTAAACGAACTTAGAAAAGCCGGCCTGGGACTTTTAGGAAGTATCGTAGGAGACGACAAAGCAGCCGATTCTATTGAGGATACAGCTGTTGAGTTGAGCGATTTACCGGCTTATATTGCGGAGTTTTCGGCCATGATGCTGCGTCACGGACAAGGTGCGATTTATTATGCGCATGCAGGTGCGGGCGAACTGCATTTGCGTCCGGTTTTGAATTTGAAGAAAACATCTGACTTAAAACTATTTAGAACCATCGCGACCGATGTGGCGATTTTGGTGAAGAAATACAGAGGTTCGCTAAGCGGGGAACACGGCGACGGAATTGTGCGCGGCGAGTTTATTCCGTTTATGATTGGCGAAACAAATTATGAATTGCTGAAACGCATTAAACTGGCTTTCGATCCGAATTCGGTTTTGAATATCGGGAAGATCGTAAACGCTTTAAAGATGGATGAAAACCATCGTGTGGTTTCGGGAAGGGTAGAACCGGATATTAAAACGTTTCAGGATTTCTCAGACAGTTTAGGGATTTTGCGCGCTGCCGAAAAATGCAACGGCTCTGGCGATTGCCGAAAATTGCCATCGGCAGGAGGAGCAATGTGTCCAAGTTACCGTGCAACTAAAAACGAAAAAGAAACCACGCGTGCAAGAGCGAATGCATTGCGTGAATATTTGACGTATTCGGAGAAAGAAAATAAATTCGACCAGAAAGAATTATACGAAGTTTTTGAGTTGTGTGTGAGTTGTAAAGCCTGCGCCAGCGAATGTCCGAGTAACGTGGACGTTGCCACTTTAAAAGCGGAGTTTTTATATCAATACCAAAAAGCAAACGGTTTCTCAACCCGAAATAAGATTTTTGCCCACAACGCAAAACTGAATAAAATGGGAAGTTTGTTTCCGTCGATAACCAACTTTATTTCGAATCAGTCTCTGGTTAAAAAAAGTATGGGAATTGCACCGGAAAGACAAGTGCCGCTTTTAGCAAAAAAGACTTTCAGAAAATGGTATGAAAATCATAAACCTACAGTTATGGATTTTCCGAACGGAAGATTGTATTTGTTTGTAGATGAATTTACCAATTATTATGATGTAAATATAGGAATCGATGCTTTCGAATTATTAACCAAATTAGGTTATCAGGTTCTGGTTATCGATCATGAAGAAAGTGGAAGGGCCTATTTATCTAAAGGTTTTTTGGAGGAAGCCAAAAAAATAGCCAATCACAATGTCAACATTTTTAAAGATTTGGTTTTGGGCAATGCGCCTTTGGTTGGTATTGAACCTTCTGCCATTTTAACTTTCAGGGATGAATATCTTCGTCTGGCAGATGACAAGGAAGAAGCAGAAAAGTTATCCCGAAATGCTTTTACCATTGAAGAATTCTTTAAAAAAGAAATTATAGATGGTAAAATTAAACCGGATTCATTCTCTGATGAAAAGAAAGAAATTAAGATTCACGGACACTGTCATCAGAAATCTTTGAGTTCTGTTGAAGCAACTTTTGCCATGCTGAATTTACCAACCAATACTACAGTTACGATTTATAATTCGGGTTGTTGCGGAATGGCGGGATCTTTCGGTTACGAAAAAGAACATTACCAGGTGAGTATGCAAATGGGAGAAGATACTTTATTCCCAAAAGTGCGTGCTACGGCAGGGAATGTAAAAATCGCCGCTGCAGGAACAAGTTGTCGCCATCAGATTTATGATGGAACGAGTAGGGAAGCACAGCATCCGGTGAGTATTTTGAGAAGTTGTTTGAAGGCTTAACCGCGAAGTTGGCAAAGGTTTACGCAAGGTTCGCAAAGATTTATTAAAAAAATAATTCGTGAATTCGTGGCTATTTTTTCCGCCACGAATTCACGAATTGAAATAATGTAAAAACTTTGTGACTTAGAGCCTTTGTGGTAACACTACTTTAGTGAAACTTTCTTTCCGGTTTCGGCCGCTTTGTAAATCGCGTTGATGACTTTAATGTCTTTAAGGCCTTCTTCGCCGGTGATGTGGCTTGGGAGCTTTTTGTTTTCTAAGAGTACTTTTGCAATTTCATCCATTTGTGTTTGCTGTTGGTTGATTTCAGGGAATTTTAGTGGGCCTTTCGAAGTTTTTCCCTCATAGGGACCATAGCTTAAAGACGGACTTAATTGAAAATTACCTTCGTCTGCAGTGGCATAAATTCGGTCAATATAATACCCAACAGAAGAATTACAATTGGCCATTGCACCACTTGGGAATTCCATTTGCCACGAAATGCTTTCTTCCGTTTCTGAGAATCTGTTTTTATCATTTACGGTTCCGAATTGAGCCGTTACAGCGATTGGTTCTTCGCCTAAAATGTAACGGCTTGCCTGAATGCAATAAATTCCCAAATCCATTAACGGACCACCACCGGATAATTTTTTATTTAATCTCCATACACTTGGATCATTTATATCGACAGGTTTTTTGGCAATGGTATCATAGGTTTTATAGCCAAGTGATGTTTCTATATAGCGTACTTTTCCAAAAACTTTCTCTTGCCCCAGTCGTTTAATTTCCATATGCGTTGGTTCATAATGCAAACGATAACCAACTGCCAGTTGTACCTTATTATCGTTGCAGGCTTTGATCATCTCCTCACATTCTGCGACCGTAATTGCCATAGGTTTTTCGGTAATGACATGTTTTCCGGCTTTTGCAGAACGAACAACAAAATCTTTGTGCATGCTGTTAGGCAGTATCACATACACTAAGTCAATATCTTTATTGTTGACGATCTCATCAAAATTTTGATAATTATAAATGTTCTTGTCGGGGATATTGTACTTGGCTTTCCACTTTGTAGCTTTAGCTGGAGTACCGGTAACGATTCCGGCAAGCGTACAGTATTCAGAAACCTGTATCCCTTTCGCTACGAGATCGGCATAAACTCCTAATCCGCAAAGCGCAACATTTAATTTTTTTCCGGTATACGGTATTTTATCAGGATCGGGTGCCGTTAAAAAAGAAGGCAGTGTGGTTATGATCACCGAGGCTCCAACGCCAGCCCCAAATTTATTTACAAATGATCGTCTTGAAATTTTTTCCATGTGGTTTGGTTTTAAGTAAAGTGGTTTGTTAATAGTGGTTTTTGAGAAATCTTACATTAATGGTTTTTGTAAAACACTCATAAAAAAATAATTAGAGAGTATAGTGTGTAATTTACATTTGTCATAATGTAACAAATGTAAAAAAAGAAGCAAGATTTCTTATTAAAGTTTGAGATAAAAAAATGTGAGAATTTTTTTAATTTGTGACGAAAAACAGGGGTGTATTTGAAAGGAGAGATGGCACGCGGATGACGTGGATTTAGACGGATTGGGCTGAGTTTTTGTTTCCCGCAGATTTGGCAGATTTAATTTTGATATGAAATAAATCTGTAGAAATCTATTTAATCAGTGAAATAGAAATCTGGGCAATCTGCCAAATCTGCGAGAGAAATAATTCCTACGCTTGGTTGCAAAAAAAACTTCGTGCCTTAGAGTCTTAGTGGCAAAAAACAATTCGTAGAAATTAGTGCAATTCGTGGCAAAAAAGACTTCATGTCCTGGCGCCTTTGTCGCAAAAAATAATTCGCATTAAAACAAAATGGTTTTATATATTTGAAATCAGGATAATTTTTGCATTATTTGCAAAATAAAACCACAAAGACCGACATAAATTAATTTTAAAAGCAAAACCACATATGGCATTATCAGGTTTATTCCGAAAAAAAACGGTACAAGATATTCTCAAGCAAGTTGCAAAGAACGAAGCAGATGGTCATAATGCATTAGGAAAACATTTAACAACCAGAGATTTAACTGCATTTGGAATCGCGGCAATTGTAGGTGCGGGAATTTTTAGTACCATCGGAAAAGCAAGTGCCGATGGTGGACCAGCCGTTATTTTCCTGTTTTTGTTTACTGCATTGGCTTGTAGTTTTGCTGCATTTGCTTACGCCGAATTTGCCTCAATGGTTCCGGTTTCAGGAAGTGCTTATACGTATTCTTATGTAGCTTTTGGAGAACTTATTGCCTGGATTATCGGTTGGGCTTTAATCATGGAATATGCCGTCGGCAATATAACCGTGGCGATATCGTGGAGTGATTATTTTACGGGACTGCTCCAGAGTGGCGGGATTCATTTACCGCAATGGGTTCAGATGGATTATCTAACCGCTTCAAACGGATTTAATGATGCCACAGCATTAATGCAGGGTGGAAAAACATACGAAAACTTAGGTGCAGGATTACAAGCCTCTTATACTGCCTGGACGACAGCACCAACAATAGGCTCTTTCCATTTTGTTGCGGATTTACCTGCTTTATTCATCATTGTTTTGATTACAGCTTTGGTTTACCGCGGAATGAAAGAATCTCGTAATGCGAGTAATGCAATGGTTGTTGTAAAACTTTGTATCGTTCTTTTGGTTATTGCAGTGGGTGTATTTTATGTAGATACAGCAAACTGGGATCCGTTTGCTCCAAATGGCGTTAGTGGTGTTTTAAAAGGTGTGTCAGCCGTTTTCTTTGCTTATATTGGTTTTGACGCGATTTCTACAACAGCGGAAGAATGTAAAAATCCACAACGTGATCTACCACGAGGCATGATGTGGGCGATTATTATCTGTACGATTTTATATATTGCCATTGCCTTGGTTTTAACCGGAATGGTACGCTATAACGAATTGAATGTTGGAGATCCTCTGGCATTTGTTTTCGATAAATTAAATTTAAAATGGATGTCCGGAATTATTGCCGTAAGTGCAGTAGTGGCGATGGCGAGTGTTTTATTGGTTTTCCAGATGGGACAGCCTCGTATCTGGATGAGCATGAGCCGTGACGGTTTATTGCCAAAGAAATTTTCTACAGTACATCCAAAATTCAAAACACCATCTTTTGCAACTATTGTAACTGGTTTTGTGGTGGCAGTTCCGGCATTGTTTTTAAACTTAACAATGGTAACCGATTTATGTAGTATCGGAACTTTATTTGCCTTTGTATTGGTTTGTGCAGGAGTTTTGGTTTTACAAAACAAAACGGATATTCCAAGAGGGAAATTCAAAACACCATATGTGAACTCAAAGTATATTTTGCCGGTTTTAATGATTGCAGGAATATATTACGCTTTTGCTTTCAACAATAAAGCAACAATGGCTTTTATTAATAACGAAGCGCAAACAAACGATGCAACGACCATTATTACATCGTTAGATAAAGAAGAATCAGCGAAAGTTTTCAATTATTTAGAAAGCATCGATGTTAAAAATAAAACGGCCGAAAGCTCAGATTTAGAGCATTTATTAAGCCAATACCAGGACGACGACGCTAAATATGCTGAAGTTGTAAAAGGTTTGCCAATCAATGATTCTCTAAAATACGAATCAGGTTTCAGTTTATTCAAACACAAAATTCCAATGTGGATTTTCCTTTTCGTTTTGGTTGGATTAGCCGTTTGGTCATTCAGACAAAACCTGTCTTTAATTCCGCTTTTAGGATTAATCTGCTGTCTGTACATGATGGCCGAATTAAGCGTTTGGAACTGGATTTACTTTACCATCTGGTTGTTAATCGGGTTGTTTATTTACTTTACTTATAGTAGAAAGAATAGTAAACTAAACTTCCCTGAAGAGAGTTAGAAGTTAAGAGTTGTATTTAAAAAGCCGTTCTGAGATTGATCAGAACGGCTTTTTTGTTATTGCATTTTTATAAAAATATTCTCATTTTTTAAAAGCTTTTTCTTAGGTTTGTTTATAGCAAGTTTAAATTTAATTTTTTTTAATAAATGGGTTTTCTTAGTAAAATATTGGGTAAAAAAGAGTCTCCAATAACTTCGTACAATGACTTCTGGGATTGGTTTTTAAAACATGAAAAAGAGTTTTTCAAAGTTGTTCAAAATGGTGACAATATTGAACAAGGTTTCTTTAAAAAACTAAGCCCAAAATTGGATGAAATTCATGATGAAATTTATTTTTTGACAGGAATGCTTGATGAACATACAGCGGAATTGATTTTAACCCCTGACGGCGCAATAAGAAATATTTTCTTAGTAGAAGAACTGGTTAATGCTGCTCCTAAAATTGATGGATGGAAATTTACTGCTCTTAAACCTGCATCAGATATTAAGGATGTCAGTATTAATATGGGAGGATTTAAGTTTAACAGTGGCAGTTTAAAGTTTTATCCAAACTTGCATAAAGATTATCCTGATGAAATTGATTTAACTATTGTCTATGACGATTTTGTTGAAGATAAAAAAGGAATTCAAACTAATGGAGTTTATATTTTTCTGGATAATTATTTAGGAGAATTACATTCCGTTACTTTAATAGATAGCTTAAAGGTCGTTGGTGAAAATGATGCTTCTGAGGAATTAATTCCAATTGAAAAATTAAAAGATTATTTAATCTGGAGAGAAAAAGAATTCGTAGAAAAGTATGAAGGTGTACGACATAATACTGAAAATGATAATTATTCGAGTCTGGAAGCAAAAACAAAAGAGGGAGAAATTGTTTTAGCAATAGTTGATAGCGATCTTGTACACTGGGATAAAAAAGCCTCTCATCCATGGGTTTTAAGTATTGAAATTCCATTTGATGGAAGTAGTAATAACGGAATGCCAGATGATAAAACCTATCAATTATTGAACGATATTGAAGATGAAATAATGCTTGATCTTAAAGATTTGGATGGTTATTTAAATGTAGGAAGGGAAACAAGCGGGGGTAAAAGAGAAATTCATTTTGCTTGTAAAGATTTTAGAAAACCACCAAAAGTTTTAAATGCCATAATTAAGAAGCATAATCAGTTTGAGATAAGTTACGAAATATATAAGGACAAGTATTGGCAGTCTTTCAAACATCTTGAGCATAATTGAAAAAAATCCGCTAAGAGAAAGATCTCTAGCGGATTCAAACAAACAAATTAAAAATCGTGCAAATTTATATATAAAGAAATGTTTGCCTTTTTTAAGAGATAATAAAAAAAATGTTAGTGTATCTTTGCGAAAACCCTCCGTGAATCTCTGCGAAATAACAATTATAATTACAAAATCCCAAGCTCCACCATACAAGCCTTCATCATCTCATAAGTACGCTGAATATCATTATCTAACCCAATAGAGAAACGAATTAAACCATCCGTCAATCCCATTTCTGCTTGTTCCTCTAACGGAATTTCGCTGGAAGTGGAGGTTCCAGGCGCGCTGAAAAGTGTTTTGTAAAACCCTAAACTTACCGCCAAATACCCCAAGTTTCTGGCCTGCATTAGCTCCATTAATTCATTCGCTTTCTCTAAAGTTCCAACATCGATTGTCATCATTCCGCCAAAACCATATTCCGGATTAATCATCGTTTTATAAAGCTCATGACTAGGGTGGCTTTTCAATCCCGGATAAACCGTTTTCAGACCATCAGCTTCAAATTTGTCAGCTAGAAAATGCGCATTATGGCTGTGTTGTTTGATACGAATATGAAGCGTACGAAGATTTTTCATTACCGAAGCCGAACGCAAACTATCCATCGTTGGTCCCAAAAGCATACTTGCTCCAGAGTTAACATTTTTCAGTGAATTGATAAATTCTTTAGAGGCACAAGTCACACCACCAACCGTATCACTGCTTCCGTTAATGTATTTCGTCAGACTGTGAATCACGATATCAGCACCTAGTTTTGCCGGAGAAACAGATAAAGGCGAAAAAGTATTATCAACCACCAATTTCAAATTGTGTTTTTTTGCAATTTTAGCCAAACCTGCAATATCAGCCACTTCCAATAATGGGTTACTTACCGTTTCACAATAAATAACTTTCGTTTTTGGTGTAATCGAAGCTTCTACAATATCCAATTTTGTAATGTCAACAAAGCTCGTTTCAATTCCGAATCGAGGTGTAAAATTCTTCAAAAAAGCATACGTTCCGCCATAAATCGTTCGACTTGAAACAATGTGGTCGCCCGCACCGCACAACTGCAATAGAGTAGGCGTAATGGCTCCCATTCCTGAAGCTGATACGTTTGCGGTTTCCGTTCCCTCCATCGCCGCCAATGCCTGATCCAGATACAAATTACTCGGCGAAGAATGGCGCGAATACAAATAACAGCCTTCCATATTGCCTTCAAAAGTATCAAACATGGTTTTCGCCGAAAGGAAAGTATAAGTAGAAGAATCAGAAATCGAAGGGTTCACACCTCCAAATTCGCCAAAGTATTGCAAATCCTGAATTTTATCTGCGGGATTAAAGTTTTTCATACGTGATATTTTATTATTTTTTGAGTTTGCTATTGTAATTGATTTTTGAAATTGCCATTTTTTAGGAGCTGTTTCTTGCTATCCGTTTCAACCTTTTGTGCCGAACCCCGGAACAAAAGGATTTTCCCTCCCATCAGGGCTAGGACACTCGTTTTCAAAAAGGAAATCAGTTCAAAATAACATCTATTGAGAAAATTAATCAATGATTAGCTTGATAATTAGATTTTAAAACTATAAAAATGACTTATAAAAGATTTTTAGTTTAAATTTGTTCAACAAAAGTCAAATAGATAGATTTTTTTTCATCGCAACAACAAACTACAAATGACCTTAGACGCCACTGATAAAAAACTCCTGGTTCTTTTACAAACCGACAGTAAAAAGACAACCAAAGAATTATCCTTAAAATTGAATCTTTCGGTAACAGCAGTTTACGAAAGAATCAAAAAACTGGAGCGAGAAGGAATTATCAAGAACTACGTAGCACTTGTAGACAAAACCAAAATTGAAAAAGGATTTGTGGTTTTCTGTCATTTAAAACTCATCCAGCACACCAAAGAATTCCTAACCAAATTCGAAAGCGAAGTCATCAAACTAAACGAAGTTTTAGAATGCCATCACGTAAGCGGAGATTATGATTATATTCTAAAAGTATTGGTAAAAGACATGGAAGCTTATAGAGAATTTTTGGTAACCAAACTTACTACCTTACAACATATTGGGAGTACTCAAAGTACCTTTATGATTAGTGAAGTGAAGAATTCAACGGTGATTTCTTTTTAGGTACAACGGTTCAGAGGAGCAAAGGAGCAAAGGGTTTTTTCTTTCAAGTTGCAGGTTTCAGGTTGCTTTACTTTGTGTTTTTCGCTTTGCCAGCAAATTCTAAAGAAACCTTTGCGTCCCGATAGCTATCGGGATTTCGAGACTAAAAAAATAAAACTTTGCGAACCTTAGCGTAACTCTTAGCGAACTTTGCGGTAAAATCTCCCACCAAAATTTCACACAAAAAACATTGAAATTTAAACTTTAAACAAAACTTTATTCCTTAATTTTGTATCGCTAAAAATAAAATAGACAAACTATGAGTTCATTTGACGTAGTCATTATAGGTTCAGGTCCTGGCGGATATGTATCAGCAATTCGTTGCGCACAATTAGGTTTCAAAACAGCAATTGTAGAAAAGTATAACTCTTTGGGCGGAACTTGCCTTAACGTAGGTTGTATTCCTTCAAAAGCATTACTTTCTTCCTCTCATCATTATGCAGAAATTGCTCATTTCGCAGATCACGGAATCGAAGTTTCTGGTGATGTGAAAATCAATTTAGGGAAAATGATCGCGCGCAAACAAGCAGTTGTAGATCAAACCGTAGGTGGAATCAACTACTTAATGGATAAAAATAAAATCACTGTTTTCAATGGTTTAGGTTCTTTCGTAGACGCAACACACATTGCAGTTGCTAAAGCAGACGGAACATCTGAAACTATCGAGGCAAAATATACTGTAATCGCTACAGGTTCAAAACCATCTTCTTTACCTTTCATTAAAATTGATAAAGAAAGAATCATCACTTCTACTGAAGCGTTGGCTTTAAAAGAAGTTCCAAAACACTTAGTAATTATTGGTGGTGGAGTAATCGGAATCGAGCTTGGACAAGTTTACCTTCGTTTAGGAGCTCAGGTTTCTGTAGTAGAATTCATGGACAGAATCATTCCTGGAATGGATGGAGCTTTGTCTAAAGAATTGACTAAAGTATTGAAAAAACAAGGAATGAAATTCTACGTTTCTCACAAAGTAAAATCGGTTGAAAGAAACGGTGATGCTGTTGTAGTTCAGGCTGAAAATGCTAAAGGAGAAACTATCACTTTAGAAGGAGATTATTCATTAGTTTCTGTTGGTCGTCGTCCTTACACAGACGGATTAAACGCTGACAAAGCAGGAGTAAAAATTTCAGACAGGGGACAAGTTGAAGTAAACGATCATTTACAAACTAACGTTCCAAATATTTATGCAATTGGTGATGTTGTTCGTGGAGCAATGTTAGCACACAAAGCGGAAGAAGAAGGAACTATGGTTGCTGAAATCTTAGCGGGTCAAAAACCGCATATCGATTATAATTTAATTCCTGGTGTAGTTTATACCTGGCCAGAAGTTGCTGCAGTTGGACAAACAGAAGAGCAGGTTAAAGCTTCAGGAACGGAATACAAAGTAGGTAGTTTCCCATTCAAAGCTTTAGGTCGTGCAAGAGCAAGTGGAGATTTAGACGGATTCGTAAAAATCATTGCTGATGCTAAAACAGATGAGGTTTTAGGAGTTCACATGATTGGAGCCCGTACAGCTGATTTAATTGCTGAGGCAGTTACTGCAATGGAATTCAAAGCTTCTGCTGAAGATATTTCAAGAATGAGCCACGCGCATCCAACTTTCGCGGAAGCGATAAAAGAGGCAGCATTAGCAGCTACTGACAACAGAGCGTTACACGTATAATTTTACGTAAATCATATTTCAAAACCCATCATTCCCAATTCGGAAGTGATGGGTTTTTCTTTGCTGTAATTTTATGCTTCATAAAATATAAAATTCAAAAATAATTTTGTAAATTAGATGTGTAATTCAGGTGCTATCTTTACTTGTATAAAAAGATAACATTATGAAAAGTAAATATATAGCTCCAATTCTAATAGGAGCAGGAATTGCATTTGTACTTTCTTCGTGCAAAGCAACCATTCCCAAAAAAGCTGTTGCAGTCACTAATTTTGACAAAGCAAAGTATTTGGGAAAATGGTTTGAAATTGCAAGATTAGATTATAAATGGGAGAAAAATTTAAATAACGTTACTGCCGAATATTCCCTTAAGGATGATGGCACGATTAAAGTTGGTAACAGGGGCTATAATGTCAAAAAAGACAAATGGGAAGAAAGCATCGGGAAAGCCAAGTTCGTCAAAAAGGACAATGTTGGTATGCTTAAGGTCTCATTTTTTGGTCCTTTTTATTCCGGTTATAACGTAATTGCCGTTGATCCGGATTATAAATATGCACTTGTAGTAGGAGAAAGTTTAAAATACATGTGGATTCTTTCCAGAGAAAAAACTATTCCTGAAAGTGTAAAAGCAGATTATCTTATCAAAGCACAGGAAATTGGTTATACTGTTTCAGACCTCGTTTGGGTCGAACATAATAAAGCCAATTAAAAGCAAACCCGACAAGTTTTGATTTGTCGGGTTTGTTATTTAAATTCTAAGTGAAATTTATGCTTTGAAAACACTTTTGTAATTATCCCAATATCTGTAAATCAAAAATAAATTGGCCAGAAATAATAATGCCGCAATTGGCAGACCTTCCGGGGCCAGAAAATAATTGATAAACAAAATGTTTACCGTAATGGGTAAGATCAAAATATTAGCCAATGTTACATAACGTCCTGTTACAAATGCAATTCCGCAAAGTAGTTCGATTGATTTAGCTAAAGGCATTAAATACGTAGAAGCCATTAAACCTACATTAAAAGCTTTGAAATTCCCTGTAGTTTCTGGTTCTGGCATTAGGTGGAAAAAATAACTGATCGAAGCAAAAAGCAGCAAAAGACCAATTAACACGCGGACAATAATTGTAGCAATTTTCATAATACTTAGGATTTTTAAGAGGTTAAAAAATATAATTATCTGCTGGAAATCGTATTTATTTGAATGCCCTTATAAAAATGAAATTCAGTTTTAAAGATCATTTTATTGAGGATTTTGTAAACAAAACAATCCTATTTTGGGATTAATTGAATGCTATATCAAATATAACGATTTTTTCATTATGATATTGCTATTTTATTAACACTTTTCTTATTTCTTAAGATATCTTTTATAAAGAAAAAATCCACCTAAACTAAGTAATATAAAAGGCCATAGATTGATAAAGAACACTAATATCGACTGTAGAATGTACCAGCCACTTTTTAGAGAATCAATAATTTGAATTCCTAAATTAGGTTTGTAATAAGCAGAATCTTTTTCGCCTGCAGTTATTTCCTGTTTAATGGTTTCGTTTTGATAAAGCTGTAAAGTAACGGTGCTGAAATTAACTTGATCCTGCATCGATAAATGATCGATGGTTTTGTTGTCATTCGCTTCTTTTTGGCTGGCCAAAGCATTTTCGGCTTCCATAATGTCGTTTATTTTTTTGCCTTTTTCATCAATCGCTTTTTCAACTCTTTTTTCATTTACAGTACTTCTTTTTTGCGAAAGCTGATTGGCTAAAAGTTTCAAAGAAACATCATCGGCTTTGATCACTCTGAAATCCAGGAAGTCAATTTGTTTTGCAATGCTTTTAATTACGGTATCAAGCTGGGTGTTGGGAACACGGATTGTAATATTATTTTCGACTGAAAATTTGGTAGTTTCCAGCGTGCTGTCCTGGCTAATTTTTGTTTTAATCTGATCGTGAATATTGCTTTTCAGGTTGGTGTAAGTAACAAAACCTCCAAATTTTGCCACGGCGTTTTCAATTGCATAAGTAGATTTGACGACGTTTTTAACCTTGAATTTGATATCAGCGGTTCGAATAAATTTCTGTGTGCTGTTTTTGGGCTGCACTGCTGCTGTTGAGGAAACAGCTGTGCTGTCTGCTGTGGTTTTGTAATCTGCGGATTCTTCAGAAGCGTAATCTGCTTTTTTACAAGAAAATAGTAATGCGATAATCACCAAGGTAGTCACACCTAATTGTGCAATTGTTTTCATAAAGGTTATAAAATTTGATTAATAAATAGACTATTTACACGATGTAAATAGGTTTTTGTACGTAATAAAAGCGCGAGTAATTTTTTAATCAAATGGCAAGAAAAGTTTTAATAATTAGCACTAATTCGATATACTAAAAAGTGTGCCAATAATTTTTGAGGATTACTTTATTGAAGGATTTTTTTTGTCGTAATTTTGAAGTCTAAAATTTATACTTTTTTGAGAGTTTCCATTCATAAACCTATTTCAAACCCGGAGCAGTTTAAACAGCAACTTCTAACCTGGTCACAGCAATTTCGTGAGGTTGTTTTTTTAGACAGCAATTCGCATACACAGCAATATTCCAATTTTGATTGTGTTTTGGCTGTAGATGCCTTTACCTCTTTAAAAACCGATTTCCAGAATGCTTTTGACGATTTAAAACAATACCAACAAACTACTAAAGACTGGCTTTTTGGTTATTTAACCTATGATTTAAAAAATGATGTTGAGGATTTAAAATCAGCTAATTTTGACGGATTAAATTTTCCGGATTTGTTTTTCTTTCAGCCCAAAAAAATATTTTTCCTGAAAGGAAATCAGCTTGAAATTCGATATTTATTGCTTTGCGATGATGAGGTTGAGGAGGATTTTAGTGAGATAGTCGAAAGTGAAAAGTTAGAAATTAAAAGCTTAGAATCTTTAGAGATCAAACAGCGTATTTCAAAAGAATTATACATTGAAAAAGTAAATAAAATACTTCATCATATTCATATTGGGGATATGTATGAAGGGAATTTCTGTATGGAATTTTATGCTGTGAATGCGGTTATAAATCCATTAGAAAAATTTCTGAAATTGAATGAAATTTCAAAAGCGCCATTTTCGGTTTTCTTTAAAAATTACAAACAATATTTACTTTCTGCTTCTCCGGAACGTTACCTTAAAAAAGAGGGAGAAACTATTATTTCGCAACCTATAAAAGGAACTTCCAAACGATCTGTAGATCCGATTGAAGATGAAAAGTCAAAACAATTTCTGGAATCAGATTCGAAAGAACGTGCTGAAAATATCATGATTACCGACTTGGTTCGAAATGATTTGTCGCATACTGCACAAAAAGGTTCTGTTGAAGTTGCTGAGCTTTGTAAAATCTATTCGTTTCTGCAGGTTCATCAAATGATTTCGACGATAACTTCAAAACTAGATTCTCAATATGCTCCCGTTGATGTTTTGAAAACGACTTTCCCAATGGGAAGTATGACAGGGGCTCCGAAGATTTCGGTAATGAAAATTATTGAAAATCTGGAAGAAACCAAACGTGGCTTATACAGTGGAGCTGTTGGATATTTTACACCAGAAGGCGATTTTGATTTTAATGTGGTGATCAGGAGTATCTTGTATAATCAGGAAAATCAATACGTCTCCTTTTCAGTAGGAAGCGCCATTACAGCGCAATCTGATCCTGAAAAAGAATACGAAGAATGTTTGCTGAAGGCTAAGGCAATGCATGAGGTTTTACGATAAAGGTTTGCCACGAATTACACTAATTTTCACTAATTTCTTTTTAATTGGTTAATTGGTAAAAAAAAACATTAGCCACAGATTAAAGGGTTAAAAAAGATTAAAAAATCTGTGCTAATCTTGTAATCTGTGGCAAAAAAAATATACTGCTTAACATTTCATTTAAAAATTGATAGAATTTAATTCTTTACATTTATCAAATGTTTTCAAAATTTCAAAATCACATCATTTCGAGGTTTCCATTTCTGGAAGATAAAAAACTGTTTCTCGCTGTAAGCGGTGGTTTAGACAGTATGGTTTTATTGCATTTGCTGCAACAATTGCCTCTTGAAATTGCGGTTTTACATTGTAATTTCCAACTACGTGGATTAGAAAGTTTTGGGGATCAGAGTTTTATTCAAAACTATTGCGATCAGAATAATATTCCAATTTTTACTACTCAATTTGATACCGAAGCTTTTGCTAAAGACTATAAGTTGTCAACTCAGGTTGCTGCGCGTGAGCTGCGTTACAGTTGGTTTTACGAACTTTTAGAAACCGAAAATTTCGATTGCATTTTAACCGCGCATCACGCCGATGATAATTTAGAAACTTTTATCATCAATTTAACCCGTGGAACCGGTTTGGATGGTTTGACTGGAATTCCGGAACAAAACGATAAAATTATCCGTCCGCTTTTACCATTTTCAAGAGATGAAATTCTGAGATATGCAGAGGAAAATAACATCGAATGGCGAGAAGACAGCAGCAATGCATCCAATAAATACCTGCGAAATAAAATCCGCCATGATCTAGTTCCGATGCTAAAAGAAATCAACCCTAACTTTTTGAATGCTTTCCAGAAGACACAATCTTACTTGCAGGAATCTCAGAAAATGGTTGAAGATGCTTCGATTATGATTTACCAGCAGGTTGCGAAAGAAGTGGGCGATGATATTCACTTCGATTTAAATCAGCTTCAAAAATTACCCAATTATAAATCGTATTTGTACCAATGGCTGAATGAATTTGGCTTTTTGGCATGGAATGATATTTATGATTTGGTTGATGGACAATCTGGCAAACAGGTGTTTTCTTCAGCATTTAGGTTGCTGAAAAATAGAAATACTTTGATTTTAAGTCCGATTTTAGAAGAGGATACAAAGGAAGAATATCACATTAATAAAGAAGAGCAAGAAGTTAATTTTCCCTTAAAATTGAGGCTATGTAACGTAGGTCACATAACATTAGATTCAAATAAAGCTATCTTTGTTGACGCCGAAAAAATCCAGTTTCCTTTGGTTTTGCGTAAATGGAATGAAGGTGATGTTTTTCATCCGTTTGGAATGAATGGAAAATCTAAAAAAGTCAGTAAACTTTTTAAAGATGAAAAATTATCGCTGATCGAAAAGGAAAAAAAATGGATTTTGTGCTCTGATAATCAAATTGTCTGGGTTATCGGAATTAGGCAGGATGAACGTTTTAAAATAGAAAATACCACTAATAACATACTTAAAATAGAATTACAATAATGAACTTTACTCAATCCTATCAAACGATAACTTCAAAAAGTATCTGGAATAAAACCATGGTTTTTTTGTTATTTTTCATTTTTGCTTTTGCAAAAGGTAACGCTCAAATTTTAGAACCGGTAAAATGGACGGCTAAAATTGAAAAAAAATCAGGGACAAATGCTATTTTAATTTTTGATGGAACTATTGAAAAAGACTGGCATATGTATTCACAATTTACTCCAGATGGAGGGCCGCTTCCGTTGGAAATTGTGTTTAAAAACCAAAAAGGAAATTACAATTTGGTTGGCAAAGCCAAAGAAGGAAAAACCAAAACAGCTTTCAATGATATTTTTGGTGTGAACGAAACTTTCTTTGAAGGAAAAGCACACATCGAACAGGAAATCACCATCACAAACCCGGATTTAAAAACGGTTGAAGTCGATTTTGACTTTCAGGTTTGTAAAGAGGTTTGTATCAATTCGAGTAAAAAATTCTCTATTGCGATTCCGGCATCTTTCAAAATGGAAGCAGTTGCAACAGTTTCTGAAGTAAAAAAAGATGAAACAAAATTAACGGGAATAGCTATTGACACTTTATCAACTGTAACAAAAGAAGTTAAAAAGGAAACCGCTAAAGATGAAGTTACTGTTTCAAAAGATAATGACATTCCGCCTCCGGCACCAACCAGAAGTCTATGGTCAATCTTCTTTATTGCATTCATATCTGGATTTGCAGCGTTATTAACGCCTTGTGTTTTCCCAATGATCCCAATGACGGTAAGTTTCTTTACCAAACAAAGTAAAAGCAGAGCAAAAGGAATTCGTAATGCGGTTATTTATGGATTAGCAATTATCGCGATTTATGTAATATTAGGCTTGATTGTGACTAAAATATTTGGGGCAGACGCATTAAATGCTTTGTCGACAGATGTTTGGTTTAATTTGATATTCTTCGTTTTATTGATAGTGTTTGCTGTTTCATTTTTAGGAGCGTTCGAAATTATGCTTCCAAATTCGTGGGCAAACAAAGCAGATCAACAAGCAGACAGAGGCGGAATAGTTGGGATATTGTTCATGGCATTAGCTTTGGCAATTGTATCGTTTTCTTGTACAGGACCTATTGTTGGAACTTTATTGGTTGAAGCCGCTTCAAATGGCGGAATTGCTCCGGTTATTGGAATGTTAGGTTTCTCATCTGCTATGGCATTGCCGTTTATGTTGTTTGCTATGTTCCCAGGTTGGTTGAATTCTTTACCAAAATCAGGTGGCTGGTTGAATACGGTAAAAGTGGTTTTAGGATTTTTAGAACTGGCTTTGGCATTCAAATTCTTGTCAAATGCTGATTTAGTATTGCAATTGCATTTATTAGAAAGAGAAGTTTTCTTAGCGATCTGGATTGCGATTTTTGGAACTTTAGCCCTTTATTTATTTGGAAAAATTACATTGCCACACGATAGTCCGACAAACCATATTTCAGTAGGAAGATTATCTTTCGGATTATTGGTTTTAAGTTTCACGGTTTATTTAATTCCGGGACTTTGGGGAGCGCCATTAAAATTAATTAGTGCTTTCCCGCCACCACCAACTTATAGCGAAAGTCCTTTAGGAGTTGGAGGTTCGACAAACTCAAATGTTGGTACTGGTGAAATAAAAGGTTTGCCTAATGGCGCCGAATTAGGTCCACACGGTATTATGGTTTTTACTGATTATGAAGATGGATTGGCTTATGCAAAATCAATCAATAAACCAATAATGCTTGATTTTACTGGTTATGCGTGTGTAAACTGTAGAAAGATGGAAAACAATGTTTGGTCTGATGAAAAAGTTTTGCCAATCTTAAAAAATGAAGTTGTTTTGATTTCGCTTTATGTAGACGACAAACGCGAATTACCAAAAGAAGAACAATTTGTTACCGCAAAAGGAGATAAAATCGAAACAGTTGGTGATAAATGGACTGACTTTATGATCTCAAAATACAAAACAAATACACAGCCTTTATATGTTATTACTGATCTGGAAGGAAAGAATTTAAATAGTTCAAAACCAACGATTAGTTATGTAGATGTTGAGGAATATTCGACTTGGTTAAAAACCGGGATTTCGAATTTTAAATAGATTTTTGAGAGACAGGAGTCAAGAATATAGAATAAGTAGGTTACGAATCTAAAATCTACAGTCTAAAATCTAAAATCATAAGGAAGTAATTCAAATAAAAATCCCTCTAAGTGTGAGCTCTTAGAGGGATTTTTTTATTAAGGCAAAAAGGGGGGATTAAATTCTTATAGGTATTCTCCGTGTTGAGAGATATCTAATCCTAATTCTTCTTTCTCTTCAGTAACTCTTAGAGGAGTAATTTTATTTACAACGAAGAATAAAATATATGAAGCAACAAATGCGAAGATAGATACGATTACTAAAGCGATTAATTGGTTGATGAACAAAGTAGGAGTTCCGAAAATCAAACCTTGATTATCACCAACTACCGGGTTAACCGCTTTTGAAGCAAAAACTCCGGTTAACAACATACCTACCATACCACCAACACCGTGACATGCAAAAACATCTAAAGCATCATCAATTTTTCCTTTAGGGAATTTACTTACTACCAAGTTACTTACGATTGCAGCAAAAGCTCCAATAAAAATTCCGTGAGGAATACTTACGAAACCAGCAGCAGGAGTAATAGCAACAAGACCTACAACAGCTCCAATACAAGCTCCAAGTGCAGATAATTTGTGTCCTAATATTTTGTCAAGGAAAACCCATGCCATTGCAGCGGCTGCAGCAGCTACAGTTGTAGTTCCTAAAGCTTGTACAGCTAAACCATTTGATCCTAAAGCAGAACCTGCGTTGAAACCAAACCATCCAAACCATAATAAACCAGTTCCTAATAATACATAAGTAATTCTTGCAGGGTTAACTTTTTGAACTTTTCTTTTTCCTAAGAAGATTGCTCCGGCTAATGCAGCCCACCCAGCACTCATGTGTACTACAGTTCCTCCAGCGAAGTCTAATACTCCCATTTTGAAGAAAACTCCGTCAGGATGCCATGTCATGTGACATAACGGTGCGTATATTAATAAGATAAATAAGACCATGAATAATAAATATGCCCAGAAACGTACACGCTCTGCAAAAGCACCTGTAATTAGTGCTGGTGTAATGATGGCAAATTTTGCTTGAAACAATGCGAATAACATAAATGGAATTGTAGGGGCAAGACTCCAGGCAGTACTTGTACCAACACCTTGAAAGAATAAATTAGAAGTAGGATCTCCAATGATTCCGCCAATAGTAGGGCCAAATGCTAAACCAAAAGCAACAACAACCCATAAAATAGTAACAATTACCATTGCCATAAAACTTTGCAGCATGGTACTGATAACGTTTTTCTTACCTACCATACCTCCGTAGAAAAATCCTAAACCTGGCGTCATTAGCAATACAAATGCAGTTGCTACGATCATCCAAGCAGTATCTCCGGTATCAAACTTTACAGCTTCTGCTGGAATTGGGTTGTCTGATAAGATGAAATTTGATACAAAAGTCAGTACCAAAATAGTGATAAGAATCACACTTAAAATAATTTTTCGCATAGTTATTTAGTTTTTAAAATTTTTATAAAAATATAAAATCATTCGACACCCCTATTAAAAATAGAGTCTAATGTTTAATTTTTGTTAATTTTTAAATTTAACCCCCTATATTTTATGTGTATTTGTTAAAATGAACTTAAATTTTACAATTTATTAAACTGAAATCAGAAATGTGTAGGTTTTTTCGTCAGTGTTAACAGAAAACAATGAAAATAATTCTAATTTTAAGAGTAATTATGATCAAATATTTATGAAAAACGTCAAATCGTTTCATTTTTTAAATAAAAAAGGCATCATATGAAGATTTCACGTGATGCCTTTTTGATAGAATTATTTTAGACTACTTCTGTCCGTACTTCGCTTTGAATTTGTCGTTCAGCTTACTTTGAAATGTTTCGAGATTAATCGTTCTTCCCTGAATGAAAGCCGTTGTTAGTTTATTTGTTCTCATATCTAATGCATCACCTTCAGAGATAAATAAAGTAGCATCTTTACCTGATTCTAAAGTGCCGCAACTTGCATCAATACCTAAAAGTTTAGCGGTATTTAAAGTAATCAGCTGTACCGCTACTTCTTTATCTAAACCAAAAGCGGCACAGGTTCCAGCTAAGAAAGGTAAGTTTCTAACACTCATACGTTCGTGATCTCCACTATTTTCCAGACCCACCACAATACCTTTGTCAGTTAGTATTTTTGCCATTTTATATGGTAAATTTACATCTTGATCATCGCTTATTGGCATATCATGAACACGTCTGAGCAAAACTCCAACATTGTATTTTTTCAAAACATCAGCGGCTTTGTAAGCTTCAAATCCTCCGATTATTACAATTTTTTTGATTTGATGATTTGCTGCAAGCTGAATTGCATCTACAATTTGCTTCTCTTCGTCAGCATGAATGTAAAGGGTTTGTGTTCCGTCAAATAAACCTTTTGTAGCTTCTAAAACAATGTTTCTTTCTTTGGCAGCCGTTTGATTGTATGCTTTTGAATTGATAAGGAAAGCGTTTATTTCCTCCACTTGTTTGACATAATCTTTATTAGCTTCAATAACTCCCGGCTCAAACCATGATCCTGATCGTCTAAAACCTGATGGGAAATTAAGATGAATTCCGTCGTTTTCTTTCAAAATAGCATCTTTCCAGCTCCATGCATCTAATTGTACTACTGAAGATGTTCCTGAAATTCTTCCTCCTCGTGGCGTAACCTGAGCTATCAAAACACCGTTCGGACGAACCGTTTCCACAACTTTTGATTCTGAATTATAAGCAATAATACTTCTCACATTCGGATTAAATGTTCCAATTTCTTCCTCGTCAACTGATGATTTCACGGCATCAATTTCTACTAAGCCTAAAGTAGAGTTTGCGGCAATAAATCCGGGATAAATATGTTTTCCTGTGGCATCAATAGTACTATCGTAAGTATCAGCAGCAAGTCTGATAGTTGTGGCATCGGCTACTAAAGTAAGTTTTCCGTCTTTGAACCCAATCGCACTATTTTGAATAACCTGTCCATTACCTAAATGCGCCGTAGCATTTAAAATCAAAACCGATTTGCTTTGTTTTGGTGCCGGGATTTGCTGTGCATTTATTTGTACAGAGGCACAAAACAGGAGCAGCAATTTATATATGTTTCTATTTATCATGTTGTCTTTTTTTATCATTATGAATTTTCTTAAGCTCTTATAACTGTTCTAAAGTATCACAATGATATTCTTTTTTCTCTTTTCTGGTTGGTGGCTGTTGCGTTCCGTTTCCTTTATTTTTTTCCTGCAACATTTGTCCAATCAATTCGCTTCTTTCTTTAGCAATAGCCAATTGTTTCTGAGCATCTTTTTCGATATCAAAATAAACAACACCTTCAATGATAGTTTTTTCAGCTTTTGCATAAATAGAAAGTGGGTTTTCGCTCCAAAGCACAACATCGGCATCTTTACCTACTTTTAAACTGCCTACTTTATCATCAATATGTAAAAGTTTTGCAGGATTTAAGGTTACAAATTTCCAGGCATCTTCTTCAGAAATATTTCCGTATTTCACTGCTTTTGCTGCTTCCTGGTTTAATCTGCGTGACATTTCAGCATCATCAGAATTGTAGGCAACAACTAATCCCTGGTTGTGCATAATTGGTCCGTTAAACGGAATTGCATCATTAACCTCAAATTTATAGGCCCACCAGTCAGAAAAAGTTGAAGCGCCAACGCCATGCTCTTTCATTTTGTCAGCTACTTTATAACCTTCCAAAATGTGTGTGAACGTATTTACTCTGAAATTGAATTTCTCTGCAACATTCATTAACATCAAAATTTCAGACTCTACATAAGAGTGACAAGTGATGAAACGCTCTTTGTTTAAAATCTCAGCAAGAGTTTGCAATTCTAAATCTACTCTTGGTGCTTTTCCTTTTTTAGAACCAGAATTGAATTTTTTCCAGCTTTCGTCATATTCTTTGGCCAATTGAAAATAATCTGTAAAAACCTGTTCAACTCCCATTCTTGTTTGTGGAAAACGAGTTGGGTTATCAATTCCCCAATTCGCTTGTTTTACGTTTTCACCTAAAGCAAATTTGATAAACTTAGGTTGATTTTTATATAACATTTCATCAGGAGAAGAACCCCATTTCCATTTTACGATCGCAGAACGACCACCAATCGGATTCGCAGATCCATGTAATAATTGCGAAATGGTAACACCACCCGCTAAATCTCTATAGATATTAATGTCTTCAGAGTTGACAACATCCTCAATCGTAACTTCTGCGGTCGAGTTGTGCCCGCTTTCGTTAACCCCTTTAGAAATCGCGATATGCGAATGCTCATCGATAATTCCACTCGTAAGGTGTTTTCCTTTCGCATCAATAACAGTTGCGCCGGCATCTGAAAGATTTTTACCAACAGCAGCGATTTTTCCGTTTTTGATTAAAACGTCCGTTTCTGTTAGGATTCCCTCTTTTTCATTCGTCCAAACCGTAGCATTTTTAAATAATAAGGTCTGTACTGTTTGTTTTTTAGTATCACCAAAAGCAATGTTTGGATAGGTTACTGGCATAATTGGAAGTGGTTTCTCCACTTTAGAAGAATCTTTTGCCATAACAAATGGACTCGTTTTTACAGCTGTCCAAATCAATTCATCTCCGTTTGATAAAACTGCTTTTCCGGATAGCGCATCTGTTTTTTCGATAAACCCCGTCAAACGTGTGTAATTTGACTTGATTGTATCTGCAGGTTTGATTACCAACGATATCCAATTTTTAGCAATAGAAAAAGTATTCTTTACTTTTGTCGCATCAACAGTAGTTACTTCTGATTTTTGAGCATCAGCTGTTCCGTCAATTTTCCATTTATAAGTATCTTTTCCAACTGTTAAATCATAATTACCACGGATATCTTTGGCACTAATATCGTTTACAATAAATTTAGATCCCTGAACCCAGTTTTCATATAGAACTGTTTTCTCGTCAAAAAACTCACCGGAAGTAATGATAAAGTTAGCGTAAGTGCCCACTTTCAAACTGCCCACTTCAGCGCTTTTTCCTAAAATAGCAGCCGGAACTGTAGTTAAAGATTCTAATGCTTTCGTTTTATCAAAACCTAATTTTATGGCTTTTAGAAGATTGGGTTTGAAATCTTCAATTTTTTTCAATTTTTCTGTAGTAAGCGCAAAAACAATCCCGTTGTCTGAAAGCACTTTTAGGTTTGTTGGTGCCTGATTCCAGAAACGCATATCAGCCAATTCGATTTGATTGGATAAGTATGGATTTGAAACATCATATGCTTCAGGGAAACTGATTGGAATAATGAATTTTGCATTAGTAGCTTTAATTTCCTCAATTCTTTCAAATTCATTTCCGCTTCCTTTTAAAACATAGTTTAAGCCAAATTCTTTAGCGATTTTGGCAGCTCTCAAACTGTTTAATTTATCTTCAGAAGTAAAGATTTGAACCAGTTTTTCATTGTTAGCCAAAGCTTCTAATGATAAATCTTTGGTTTCAGAATTTCCTTTTTTGTACCAATCCAGATCTAAATACATTTGGCGAATTAATGCCATGGATCCCATTAAAGAGCTTGGATAATTCTGATTGGTAAGGGCACTTTTTGAGAAAGATAAATGATTGGTTAATTTATTGGCAATAATTTGTTTGCTGTTATCCTCATTGTTCAAAGCAACCAAAGCTCCGGTACCTTGTGCAATCCCGTCCGGAATATGAGTTCCGACAACTCCAAAACCTGCTTTCAGTAATTCATCTGCTTTTGGCTGGTCGTATTTAAAAGTTTCATAAGTATTTATTTCCGGACGAACACTTTCATTCCAGTAATATCCAACTCTTTTAGTATCATACAACGGGTTACGACTGCTGCCCGGTGTAATATTTGCTTTAGGTTTTTCAACACCAAAACTGGTATAGATATCAATAAAAGAAGGATAAATCGTTTTTCCGGCTAAATCTATCGTAATAGCATTTTTCGGAATGGATATGGCATTTCCAACCGCAACAACTTTACCGTCCTGAATCAGTAAAGTTCCTTTTTCGATTTTGTTACTAGGAGTAACATAAATAGTGGCATTAGTAAAAACAGTATAGTTCTTACTTTTGTTGTGCACACTTTCATTAACAGGGAAGTATTCCTGAGCGTAGGTTTTTGTTAAAAAAACACTCAAAAAGAGTAGAAGTAGGGCTTTTTTCATATGTAATTTGGTAAATTTTTGCTAAAAATATGAAATATATGTTACAACGGATTTATTTATTAGTAATCTTTTTTCCCTATTTTCGTAAGATCTTTACTCACCCTTTAGGTAGAAGTGTAAAATAAAACATTATGAAAAATAAGGATAGAATAAATTGGGGAATTATTGGTTTAGGAAACATAGCCAATCAATTTGCTTCCGATTTATTGTTGATAGAAGAGGCTAATTTGGTTGCTGTTGCCTCAAGAAATTTTGTTAAAGCAAATGATTTTGCAAAACAATATAATTGCCAAAAAGCATATGATTCTTATGAAGCCCTTTTTGTCGATGACCAGGTTGATATTGTTTATATTGCAACACCTCACGATTCGCATGCCGAATTATCGATCAAAGCATTAGAAAGCGGGAAACATGTTTTATGCGAAAAACCACTTTCACTTTCTTATAAAGATGCGGTTCGAATGACGGAAGCTTCTAAAAAGTATAATAGATTTTTTATGGAAGCATTCTGGACGCGTTTTATGCCGTCTGTAAAAGAAGTTTTAGAAAAAGTAAACCATGGAATAATTGGTGAAGTAAATTATGTAAAAGCCGATTTTGCTTTTTATGCTGATGAAGCATCAGGCGGAAGGCTTTTTGATAAAAATCTTGGAGGGGGTGCTCTTTATGATATTGGAGTTTATCCTTTATTTCTCTCCTATATATTACTTGGAATTCCAAAAGAAATTATAGCGAAATCGGTTTGTAATGAAAACGGAATTGATTTGCAGACTTCTATGATTTTAAATTACGAGAATGCACAAGCTATTTTAAACGCTTCAATAGTTTCCGAATCAGATATGAAAGCCGTTATCGGAGGAACTCAAGGGCATATTCAATTGAATGCTCCCTGGTTTATGGCGGATGGCTATTCAATTGTGAAAGATAATCAGGAGAAAATAGTTTGTCTTCCAAATCTTGGAAAAGGATATACGCATGAAGCAATTGAATGTCATGATTGTATTAGAAACAATCAAATGGAAAGCCAATTTTGGTCCCATCAGAATAGTTTGGAATTGAGTAAGATTGTGGAGGAGATTAAACTTCAGATTAAGCTGCCTTTTTAAAAATACATTTTCGCAGTAAAATGGCTACAATATAATTATTTTCATTAGATTTAAAAACATTTAATGAAATTGAAATTATGTTCGTAAAAGTTTACGGAAGTGCCGTTTCTGGAGTAGAAGCAACTATGCATTAGACGAGCAATCAAAAGAATTATTAAAAACCGCGATGGAACGCCTGAATCTCTCCGCAAGGGCCTACGACCGAGTCTTAAAAGTAGTCAGACCATAGCCTACTTAGATGTCGCACCAACTATAATCACCCAACACATAGCAGAAGCCATTCAATACAGAAGCCTGTATCGTGACGGCTGGCTCGGATAGAAAAAAATCTCGCAAAGTCGCAGAGTCGCAAAGAAAACTTAAAAAGAAAAATTTTGCGACTCTGCGACTTTGCGAGATTAATTTATACACAAAGCTTAACGAACCTTGCGTAACACCCTTGCGACCCTTGCGGTTAAATCAACGCCCAGAAAGCGCAACACTACCCTCAATATTAATCTGCTCCAAAAAGACTTCATCATGCGAAACCACAATCAAAGTCCCCTGATATTCATTAACAGCCGCCGTAAGAATCTCAATATTCTGAATATCTAAATTGTTAGTAGGCTCATCCAGAATAATAATATCTGGTGCCTGATTATTAATCGTCAAACAACAAAGCATCAAACGCATTTTCTCACCACCACTCAACGCACTACACGATTTTTCCAATTCATTTTGAGAAAACAAAAAACGATTCAATCGCATCCTGATGTCATGTTCCTGCAAACCGGAAACATTGAATTTTTGAGCCTGTTCGTAAACTGTAAGTTGATTTTCGATTAAAGAATAATCCTGATCGATATAAACAATTTTAGCTTCTGCTTTATAAATATTTCCCTGCGTCGGAACTATTTTGCCTGTAATAATCTTGATTAAAGTGGTTTTTCCGGAACCATTCGATCCCTTCAAAACAAGACGTTCACCACTTAAAATTTGAAAACTTAGATTTTCCCTCCAAAGCAATTTTTCATTGTAACTAAAATTAATAGCAGTAGCCGTAAAAAGTATTTTGCCTTTATGTAAATCAGCATTGTCAAAACCAAATTTCATTTTATCAATAGCTGGTAAACCTGAACGGAGTCCTTGTAATTCCTCAGAAATACCACCAATTTTTTCAGCATGAATACTCTTAGTTTTAGAGGTGCTGTTTTCGGCATTATTCCGCAAAGTATTCATCATGATTCGGGACACGCCTGCTTTTTGCTGTTTCTTTTTTCCTCGTGCGTCCAGTTTTTGTTGTCGTTCGACTGTTTCGCGTTCTTTTTCTTTGGCTTTGCGCAACGCTTTTTCTTTACTATTGATATCCTGTTGTAACGCGTTGTTTTCTATTTGTTTTTGTTGGGCATAAAAATCATAATTTCCTCCATAAACCGTAATACCATGTTTACTTAATTCATACACAGTATTCAAAAAATTAAGTAGTTTTCGATCGTGGCTAACGATTATCAGCGTGCCAGTAGTGTTTTGGATGAAATGATAGAGCAATTTTCTGGCAGCCAAATCCAGATGATTACTTGGTTCATCAAGTAAAATAAGTTCAGGCTGGTGAATAGAAATTCCGGCAAGAAAAACTTTTGTTTTTTGCCCGCCACTTAAGTTTTCCAGTTTTTGCGATAAATCTAAATCGGTTAATTGCCAATATTGTAGTGCTTCATTGCAACGATCTTCAATAGTCCAGTCATCGTTTAAGATTTCCAGATTTTCTTCGGTTACATTGCCATCCAATATATTTTTAAGGGCATTACGTTTGTCTTCCACTTGCAAAGCCTGACCAATGGTGAAATGATTGAATTGCCCAAAAATCTGCGGTACATAATAAGGTTTTGCATCCGTTTTAAGTAATCCTGCAGAAGCTTGCAATTCACCGGCAATGATTTTTAAAAGTGTCGATTTTCCAACACCATTATTTCCAATTAAGGCAATTTTTTCCTGCTGATTGGCAGTAAAAGTAATTTTATCGAATAGCAGATCTCTATTCGTATGTAAATAGGATATATTTTGTGAAATAAGCATAATTTCTTTCTCTTGGGAATAAACAAATAAGCAAACTGTTTTTCAGCTGCTTTTATAATTGTCTGAAAGAAATTTTATTTCACATGGAATTTTCTAGTTGGTTTGTGGTTGCAAAGATAAAAATATTTTTTAACTCTATTTCATTGCTTGCAAAATGGAGATCGAGTTTTATTTGGTGATATTCCAGAAACTCATTTTACGTCTGGTAGTAAAACCCAACTTTTCATATAAGGCGATAGCACCAATATTGTGTTCTGCAACATGCAAAAACGGAATTTTACCCTGATCAAAAATAGCATTTACTACATGAGTGATGAGTTGTTTCGCGTATCCTTTTCCGGTATGTTCAGGATGTGTAATTATTGCACTAACCTCAGTAAAAGCATTCATTTTCATGCGTTCTCCTGTAATTGCAATTAACTGATTGTCTTTGAAAATCCCATAATAATCTCCCAGTAAAAAGGTCTTGTTTTTAAAATAACCAGGTTGTACCAAATTAACCAAATCGCATAAAACTTCGTTATGGTCTCTACCCAACTTCACGATTTCAACATCGATTGGAAGCTGAATTTTTTCGTTAATAACCATTTGGAGACAAACCAGTTCTTTTGCAATTTTTAAATCATTGGCTATTTGAGGTTTTTCACCTACAACAAAGAAATTATCACTTAATGCCGAATATTCTTGTGTTGCAATTGCAGTATTCTTTAGTTCTGTAAAACCTCCAAACGGTCCATAATTCGGTTCGTAGAATTTAATACTGCCATATTCAACAGCAAATTCCTGATGGTTTTCTGATAACGAATACCAAACCGGATTGTCTAATTTATTTTCTTCTCTACTTTTCATTAATTAGGATTTTACTTTTATTCTTGTGCTTTAGGATATAAAACTCTAAACGAATTAGAAACTGCGGGATGCAATATCGTAGCGTGGTTTTCTCCAGGAAAATATTCAAAGTGTACTTTTAAATTTTTGTTTTTAGAAGCTTTAATTCTTTCAGCTAATAAATTGGCGTCAACTTCCATCACTCTCGGGATTTCTGTTGGAGTAAGCCCTTCTTTGCCAACTGCAATGTAAATAGCAGTTGGTTGAGTAAAACTTTGCTTAAAAATAACCGAATCTTGATTTAACAATGAACCGCTATTCCACCATAAACTCGGACTTACGATGATGTATTTATTAAAAAGGGTAGGGGTTTTTAATAGTATTTCCGTTTCTAATAATCCACCTAATGATTGCCCAATAATCGTTTTAGAATCTGTTGTTTTGTATTTTTTTTCTATGAACGGTTGTAATTCTTTTTCGATAAAAGCTATGAATTTATCAGAATGCCCAGAAGTTGGAAAACGCTTTAGGTCTTTTTCTATAGTGGTCGGAAAAGTAAAATCTCTTCTTCTGTCAACCGTAGCAATTCCTACAACAATTGATTTTGGAACCTGATTTACCCATTCAAAACTATTAAATTGAACTAATCCTGAAATATGAATAAAATCTTCATCGGCCGATCCGTCTAATAAATAAATCACGGGATATTCTGTAGCTTCATTAGAATCATAACCTTCAGGCAAATAAATATTCAAGGTTCTTTTTTCGTTTAATTCTTTGGATTGAATTTCCTCAATAACGCCTAATACAAAAGGTTTGGCAGTATCGGTTGATTTAGATTTACCAGTTTGGCTGAAAATTAAAGTTGTAGAAAAAAATAAGCAGACAAGGAAGTGAAATTTATTCATTTTGAGATATTTAATAACCAGTATTGGCTATTATATTAGTTTGGTTTACTTTCTTAGAACAAGTTTCTAAGAAGCTAAAATACAAATTTTGATTTATAGTTACTACCAAAAAAAATCCCATTAGTCATAAAACGAACGGGATTCCATAAAATATAATAGTAAGAATTACTTTGTTCTCGCAGCAAAAATTTGGTCCAAACCTTCCATGGCAATTGTGAAACCTTCTTTGAAACCCATTTCGATGATTTTTTCCAAATCAGAAAGGTTTTCATGTTTGATCGCAATATCTACAATAGTTGAATCACCTTGTTCAGAGAAATTCACATTCCAGTCAGAACGCGGAAAATCTTTGTTCAAATTGCCTTCGCTATCACTAAAAGCATCCAGATATTTAAAGTTAGATTTTGGCGTAATCGAAGTAAAATCTGCAATAGCCCAATGTTCTTCACCTTCCGGACCCACCATGGCATATAATCTTCGTCCTCCCGTTGTAAAATCCATGCTTTTTGTTTTGGCTTTCCACGGAGCCGGAGCCCACCATTGGTCTAATATTTGGGGTTCTGTCCAGGCAGACCAAACATTATCAAGTGAGGCGTTAAATTCGCGTTTTACGTTTACCGTACTATTTTCTTTGTCCACGGTAAAATTCATCAATAGATTAGATTTCATTTTCTTTAGATTTTAGATTCATTAATACTTGATCCAATTGACTGAAACGGCTTTCCCAAATTTCTTTAAACTGTGCTAACCATTTGTCAATTTCTTTCATTTTGTCAATTTTTAGCTGGTAATAGATTTCTCTACCCACTTTTTTTTCGTCTAATAATTCACATTCGTTGAGAATTTTAATATGCTTAGAAACGGCTTGTCTGGTCGTATTAAATTGCTCCGCAATCGCATTGGGTGTCAGGGCGTTTGTAGCTACTAATACTAAAATTGCTCTTCGGGTTGGATCGGCAATGGCCTGAAAAATATCTCTTTTCATTTTGAATTATCTAAATACGCAACTAATTAGTTGCAAATATAAGCAACTTTTTGGTTGCGCAAAATGTTTTTATGATTTTTTTGAAATAATTTATTCTTCAGCAAAAGCCGAAAGCGTATTTTTAAATTTTGACAAAAAAAAAGACGTACTATTTGTACGTCTTAAAATGTTGCTTTTTTCGGGATTATCCCTTAAATTTATTCTTAACAATAATATCTTTAAGTCTGGCTTTTAAATCTTCACCCGTATCATAAATCATTTGCTCATTATTCGGAAACGGAACTGCTCGTTTTGTAAAATACGTTCCGTAAGAATCGTCCCATGCGTTTTTATCGCCTTTGTAAGTCGAATAAATATTCTCAAAAATAAACTCACTAGTTATCGGAAACGTTTGCAGCAAAGCATTTGTCTTACTGTCAACATAATCTACTTTTGCTGTTACCTGACACGATTTAAATTGTCTAAACTCGTATATGTTCGCACGAAGCGTTCTGTAATTATCCACTTTTATTTCCTTGCCCAGACTATCCTTCACAGGTTTTCCTCTGCTGTCCAAAAGTGTTTTTACACCATCTTTAACTTGTTTTTCTTTGATGAATTCTTTTTCTTTAATCTGCTCAGGTGAGATGTTTATTTGTACAAAATTCACAATCAGACTATAATCGTACTTTACATTTTTTTGTCTGGCGCTATGGTAAACCGTCCATTTGTCGTTTAATCCGTAAGTCTTAATATCTAATAAATCATCCTGAAGCTGTTTGGGAATCACCATATTGGTTTGATTTTTAGCATAAACATCTACAAAATCAGTTCCTTTAAATAGGGCATCATCCATCAGTTTTTTGGTATTCTGATATCCCGGATTAATGCTTTCCAAATAAAATAAATCATCATAGGCTTTTCTGAAATCCAGTTTGTTATTCGATTTTAAAAGCGCTGTAGCATTTCCATATAAATATTTTGACAACGCATTTTTGCTCTTCACAATCTGATCAGAGTAATTGTCGAATGCAAAATAAGCATTTTTTCCTTGCTTAAGCAGCGGTAAAGGCAGTAAAGGCCTAATTTTCTCCTGACGGTTATTCAGTTGCAAATACGTATTATAAACACGTTCGGCATTCGCCGGATTGGCTTCTTTCGTCATCAAATCCAGATTACGTAAATCCCTGTCTTTCGCTTTTGCAAACGCTTCTTCCAGTAAATACACATAATCCTGTTTCCCTTTCGACTCTTTTTTAGTTTTTAAAGCCTCTACAGCTTTATCTATGGCAGCATCATAATTCCCATCGCTAATTAACGATTGTGTGGTTTTTACACCACAAGAAGAAAGCGTTAAAAATAATATTGAAAAGAAAAGGCTAATTTTTTTCATTCTAAAGACCTGTTGATTTGAAGGCGTAAATATATTGGTTTTGAAATTGTATTACACCTTTTTTTGAATGAAAAACGACTGGTATTATATTTTGGATTTTAATTTTTAGAAGTAGAAATTTTCCTTTTCATAAGAACGCCCCGTCCCGTTGTTTCTCCCAATTTTTTGTGGTGAACCCACCAAAAAAAGATTTTCCCTCCCATCAGATTGGAAATTTAGTGTTTCAAAAGGAAAATTGGCATCACTTTACGAATAAAAAGTGATCTTATTAAAATCTCTCGTTATGATTTCCTATTATTGCGGCCAGTATAAAACATTAAATTTATGACCATCAGGGTCCGAAAATCCAAAGAAATAACCTTTTTCAAAACTTTGAGGTTCGGCAAAAATTCTTCCACCGGCATTTTTAACAGCCAATAACCGCTGATGCACTTCATCTACACTTTCAGCTGAAAGCGAAAATATAATTTCATTACCTTTTTGTAGATCGGCCGCTTCATCATTTACCGCCCATTTAAATCTTTCTTTTGTAAAAAAGTGAATTATAAAATTATCATCTCCAAAACAAAAACTAGTCAGTTCTTCGTTTGTGCCATTTGGTTTAAAACCCAATTCGCTATAAAATTTGGTAGTTCGTGCTAAGTCTTCTACTGCCAAATTAGCCCATATTTTTTTAGTTTTCATAAGATTCATTTTAAAAAATTAAAACTTAATTCCCACTATTAAATAATAGTCGTAGAATAAATTTACGAATTTTAAATTAAAACACATGAAAAGGGTATGCGCTGCTATACACTTCGTCTATTATGGCTCAAAAATAAAGCTATTTTCTATTCTCAGCGTATTTGAATTTTTCAAAATTCTTCGGTAATTCATTCGTTACCGTCAATTTATTAGAGGTAAGATTAGGTTTGATTTTGATAACTTTTGTGATTTCAGTAATTTCCACTTCATCTGTACTTCTCATGTTTACCATATCAAGATGTAGTGCCTTAAATTTATATTTACCATTTTTAAGATCAATAATAACATATTCACTCGCTCTCAATTGGCCTAATGGTTTATCATCAATCCAGATGTTTAATCTCGAAGTATTATCTATTTTATGCATAATATCAGCACCATTATAAACCAAAACTTTACCGTTTCCGAGTTTGTCTAAATCAACTTTCTCAAAATTAGTTTTTACAAAAGTATATTCAGAAGGAATAGATTTTAATCCACAAGAGCTTATTAATATAAAAGATGAAAATAATAAAGTTTGTTTAATTGTTTGTAGAAGTTTGTGTTTCATTTAAAATTTTGGTTTGAAGATTAATTTGATAAAAATAATTTTAGGTACTATATTGTGATGAATTTGAGACAGTCTTTTTGCCCAATTTAAAGACCACAGCGGTGCGTCTAACGTGCAGTATGTATTCTAATTTTCAACTGGTAAACAATTTCCCAAAGTATAATAGAGAAAACGGCATTGGCCAATATTGCTGTTTTAACCTGATAGGGATCATAATTTAAAAACAGATGCAAATTAGTAAATTTCAAAGCTAAGAATAAGGCGAAAACTGCAATAGCAAGAGAACAGATTATATTAAGTAAAACATTCCATTTTAAAGCAAAGAAAGCATAAATAAGATTCAATAAAGCAAAACCGCAGCCTAAAGTGATAAAGGGATCCGTTTTTAATTTTTCGCCCAACGTTAATAAAAGTGGCGTTGAAGAAAGGTATAAAAAAAATAGTATGGAGTAGATTAAGATTCGGATTTGTGGTTTCATTTTTTATGTTTTTTTAAGTTCTGCTTATTTAGAATTGAATGCCATGAAATGATTGTATAAATATACAAAACCTAAAATCAGAAAAAATAAACCGACGAAAAAGAAAAGATATTTTACTAAAAAATCTTTTTTTGCAAAGTAGAATTCAGTTTCAGGATTTTTAGGGTCATAGTAAACAACTGTAGTTTCATTAATTTTACACATAGAATTACTAACCCCTTTTACACGAACTTTATTATTAGAACTATCATTAAATTCGAAAACAGGCACGGTAACTTTTACGCCATCTGAAGTTTCTTCATCACTAAAATCGATAACTTTAGCAATAGTTTTAATACCGATTTCCTGAAGTTTTTTTTCTTTTTTATAAGTGTCAATTCCCAGAACCATAGCTAGAAATCCCATAATGACAAGAAAAAGATCCCAAAAAGAATCGCTGAGAAAGGAAAGGATTTCCAATTTTTTTTCTGTTTTTTAGATTTTACTATTTTTAATCAATCTGCATTCCGCTTTCAGCATCAAATTGCTTTCTTTCACTGTCAGACATTTGATTACGTAGTACTTTTATTGTGTAACCACCAAATAATTTTCCGTTTTCAATATACATCCAATCGCTAATATCTTTGGTATCAACATTAATTGTGTCTCCAATTTTATGGCCTTTAATATATTCAGGTTCATTGTCTAAAATTCCTGAATATTTACCATCAATGAACTTAACGTCATTTATCCAAATATGTTCAACATCAGTTTCATTTTGAAATTTAACTTTCAATGCTTTAACCTCAATTTTTGGGTTGATCAAAGCAGAATTGAAATCAGCTAAAGTTTTATTGGCTTTTTCTATTGCTTCATTCATTTCTTTGTCAGTTTCTTTAATACCATAAATGTCAGGTTGATTTTCTCTTTCAACTTTATCTGAATTTTTGCAGCTTATAAAACAAAGCAGCATTAACGACAATAAGATTTTTATTTTCATTTTTATTTTCATTTTTAATTGAGAGTTTATTTACTGCAAAATCGCATCAATTTTAGCTTCCGATTTTTCTTTGATAGTACTATCCGGATGAAAACTCCAGATGATTAGAAATTTTCCTTTAGCAAGATATTCTTCCGGATGCTCGTCTGTTGGCTGACCGTCTTTTCCCCATAACAATCCTTGCAGAAATTTATCACCTTTGAATCTGTTTTCAAATTCAATGTACATAATAGAACCGCTGTCTGCTTTACTTTTGAAACTTTGAATTTCTTTGCTTTTTACAACACCAATAATATTGCTGTAAGTAGTAATATCAGTATAAAAATTACAAGCCTGATTGGTAACACAAATCTGGCCATCGCTTAAAAAATAACTTTTTGGAATTTCTTTAGGTTTTAGTTTTAAATCAGCAATAGTCTGGCTGAATAGAGTAGTAGTAAGTAACAGGAATAATGCCGACAGGGGAATCGTAATTTTCATTGGTTTTTAGGTTTAATTTGGCTAAGTTAAAATAGTTTTTTATTTCTTCTATATTTTGATGGCACTATGTTAATAAAGTTAGTCCTGTCAGGTTCGCTTTTCCGTTTTTAAGGAATTCATAAGTTATTCGGTCAGCAGTACAGTCAATAAATTGAATGCCTTTTAACTTACCTTTAAAAAAAGTATTGATAAGGGTTGCATTCTTAAAAGTCACTTTTGAAAAAGAGCAGTTTTCAAAAGAACATTCTTCTATTGTACCATTAAAAACCACATCAGAAATACTGGATAGTTTAAATGACGACAGGTTCCAAACCGCATTTTCCAGAATACAACTTTTAAAATCTGATGTCTTTAATTCAACTCCTGAAAAATTCGCCTTTGAAAAATTACAGTTTTTAATTTCACTCGACGAAAATTCCGTGTCTATGAGTGAACATTCAACAAACTGATTGTTTTGTACGTTAGAAGTCTGAATTTTACTATTTCTCAAATCTGAATTAGAAAAATCGCATCCTATAATATTGTTGGATTTAAGTATTAAGTTCGACAAGTCGGAATCAAGAAATTGACAATTCTTCATATTTGAAGTGCTGAATTTGTCTTTAAGGTTATTTAACCCCGAAAAGTCAGCGTCAACCCAGTTTCCCGATGACATATTCCAGCTTAAACCTGAATTAGTCTTAACTTTTGTTGTTGAAATTTCTACAGCTTGTTTTTGGGTTGTTTCAAATTGGTTTTCAGAAGCATTAGATTTGAATGTTTCCGAAAAATAGTTTAAGTCCACACCGAGAATTTTGGCAAGTCTATTTAATGTAGAAATATCCGGCATTGACTCACCTCTTTCCCATTTACCAACCGCTTGTGCACTAATTGAAACTTGTTTTGCAAGGTCTGCTTGCGAAAGGTTCATTTTCTTTCTGGCTGCAGCAATTTTATTGCCTACTGATTTTGAATTTAGCATCATAATTATATTTTTTATTTGATACTGCAAAGCTATAGTGCCCCATAGCCTGTTCGCAAATAAAGTCAGCTACCAATAGTTGTAATTGCGCTACTTATAGTTGTTATTGACAACCTTTGGTAGTTTTTGATAAGTTTTGGGGTTTGTACCAAGCTAAAATAGGTTTTTATTTTAAATGTTGTGGTAAATTTTTAGTAGCAGTAATTTTCATTTTCAAAAGAACGACCCGTTCCGCTATCCGCTAAATCTTTTCCTGTCCGCCGCGGCGGACAGAAAAAGGATATCGCTCCCATCGGGGCCTAGATTAGAAGTTTATTTTTTCAGGACAAGACAAAGATGCCATATTTTTCTGAATTAAACTGCGCTATTCCAAAGTGCAGTTTTGAATCTCAATTATCCAAAATCTTGTCATTTCCGACGTAAAGAGAAATCATAATGGGGGGTAAAAAAAATCCCATCTCAATTAAGAAACGGGATTCAATAGATATTCTCTTTTTTTTTATTTTTAAACTGTTGCAGCAATTTCTTGTGGCAACGGAATTTGATTTTTAAGTAAATCTTCGAAAGTTTCGTGTTGACGAATTAAAATTCCTTTTCCGTCTTTCCATAAAACTTCGGCTGGTTTGTATCTTGAATTGTAGTTAGAAGACATTGAGAAACAGTATGCTCCTGCGTTTCTGAAAGCTAAAATATCACCTTCAGTAATTTCTGAAATTTTGCGGTTGTTAGCAAACGTATCAGTTTCGCAAATGTATCCTACCACAGAGTAAAAACGCTCTTTTCCTTTTGGATTTGAGATATTTTCGATATGGTGTGAAGATCCGTACAACATTGGACGAATTAAATGGTTGAAACCACTATCAACTCCGGCAAAAACTGTTGAGGTCGTTTGTTTTACTACGTTTACTTTTACTAAGAAATGACCGGCTTCGCTCACCAAAAATTTTCCTGGTTCGAAAATCAACGTTAAATCTCTGCCATATTCTGCACAGAATGCATTGAATCTTTTTGATAATTTTTTACCTAATTCTTCAATATCTGTTTCGATATCGTCTTTTTTGTAAGGCACTTTGAATCCGCTTCCGAAATCTAAAAACTCTAAATCTTTGAAGTGTTTAGCGGTGTCGAATAAGATTTCAGCAGCATACAAGAATACTTCGATATCTAAAATATCAGATCCTGTGTGCATGTGAATTCCAACAATACTCATTTTTGTGTTTTCAACAATTCGCAAAATATGCGGTATCTGATGTACCGAGATTCCGAATTTACTATCGATATGTCCCACAGAAATGTTAGCATTTCCACCCGCCATTACGTGCGGATTGATACGGATACATACCGGAATTTGAGGATATTTTGTCCCGAATTGCTCCAGGATAGATAAGTTATCAATATTGATTTGAACACCCATTGCGGCAACTTCTTCGATTTCTTCCAAAGAAACTCCGTTTGGCGTAAAAAAGATTTTGTCAGGATCATAGCCAGCATGAAGTCCTAATAAAACTTCCTGAATTGATACAGTATCTAACCCAGATCCCATGTTCTTTAATAACTGAAGAATCGCAACGTTAGACAATGCCTTCATGGCGTAATTAACTCTTAAGTTTTCTACCTTAGAGAAAGCTTTAGTTAACCTGTTGTACTGTGATTGGATTTTTTCGGCATCATAAACATATAATGGACTTCCAAATTGGTCTGCTAACTGCAGTAAATCTTTTGCTTGCATTTTTATAAACTATTTTGGGCAAAGTTATTACACTTTTGAGTAACGACAAATTTTTTGTAGAAAAATAACAAATTGTAACAAATTGTTTGTTTTTGAACAAAAAGTGCTTTATTTCGAATTTTTATAAATTCTTTTAAGGTTCTGAGGTGCTAAGATTCTAAGGTACTAAGTTTTTGCCACAGATTAAAAGATTAGCGCAGTTTTTTTGCCACGAAGCGCACGAATTTCCACAAATTTTTATTTTGGATTTCCGCAAAATGCATAAAACATAGCCCGGGGGTTTTAACCACGGGAAACGTTGCAGATTAGGTGTAATTATAAATTGTGTCCCCGCAGTTGAAACCACGGCCTATGTTTAATTTTAGAATCGAGCGAAAAAAGAAATTAGTAAAAATTTGTGGAAATTCATGGCAAACAAAAAATCAATTTAATCCATATAATCTGTGGCAAAAAAAACAAAACCCCTGAATATTAATTCAAAGGTTTGTTAGTAGTTATGTTGTTTATCGGAATAAAGATTAAATAAAATGCAAGAAAAAAAACTTAATCTCTTAGCATCTTAGCATCTTTAAAAATTACAGACTTGGTAAGTCTCCGTTTCCTTTGGTTGGCAAGTTGGTAGAGCCCATTAAGAATAAATCTACTTCTCTTGCTGCTTCGCGACCTTCTGAAATAGCCCATACAATTAACGATTGTCCTCTTCGCATATCACCAGCAGTGAAAATGTGAGGAACATTCGTTTGATAATTTTTTGCTTTGTAGTTGCTTCTCATGTCAACTTCAAGACCTAATTGCTCGCTTAAAGTTTTCTCAGGACCTGTAAATCCAAGAGCCAATAAAGCTAAATCGCAAGGCCAGATTTTTTCTGAACCTTCTTTTTCGATTAATTCAGGACGTTGACCCGGAGTCATTTTCCATTGTACTTCAACTGTTTTTAATCCCACTAATTCTCCTTTTTCGTTCGCCAGGAATTCTTTAGTATTGATTAACCAGTTTCTGTCGCAGCCTTCTTCGTGAGAAGATGACGTTTTCAACTGCAACGGCCAGAAAGGCCAAGGCGTTGATTCGCTTCTTCCAACTGGAGGTTTTGGTAAAATCTCAAAGTTAGTTACTGATTTTGCACCGTGTCTGTTTGATGTTCCGATACAATCTGAACCTGTATCTCCACCACCAATTACAATTACGTCTTTTCCAGTTGCCATTACCTGATCTGGAATTGACTCTCCGTATAAAACTTTCGTTTGTTGTGTTAAGAAATCCATTGCCTGAACAACGCCTTTGCTTTCGATTCCTTTCGTTGGCAAACTTCTTCTTTCTGTTGCTCCACCGCATAATACGATAGAATCAAAAGAATTTAGTTCTTCAACGCTAAAGTTAACCCCAACATTTACGTTAGTTTTGAAAGTGATTCCTTCTGCTTCAAGGATGGCTACACGTCTGTCGATGATTCCTTTTTCTAATTTGAAATTCGGAATCCCGTAACGTAATAAACCTCCAATAGCATTGTCTCTTTCAAAAACAGTTACAGTGTGACCCGCTCTGTTTAATTGTTGAGCTGCTGCTAAACCTGCAGGACCAGAACCAATAACGGCAACCGTTTTTCCAGTTCTTGTTTTTGGTGCTTGTGGTTTGATCCATCCTTCAGCGAAACCTCTTTCGATGATGTTTTTCTCGATGTTTTCGATAGCAACCGGTTCTTTGATGATTCCTAATACACATGATTTCTCACATGGAGCAGGGCATAAGCGACCTGTAAATTCAGGAAAGTTATTAGTAGATTGCAAAATCTCCAATGCACCTTGCCATTCTTCCTGATGCACCATGTCGTTGAAATCAGGAATTAAATTTCCTAACGGACAAGCACTGTGGCAAAAAGGAATACCACAATCCATACATCTTGAACCTTGTTCTTTTTTCTTTTCTTCAGATAACGGAATAGTAAATTCGTTGTAGTTCGAAACACGTTCTGCAACTGCTACATTACTTTCGTCGGCTCTGTTATATTCTTTAAATCCGCCTATTTTACCCATGACATTTTTAATTAAAATTAAATGATGTATTTAAATTCCAATTTTAAAAATTCCAAATTCCAATTTTTTAACCGCAAAGAGCGCGAGGCTTTATTTTTGCTTTGCGAGTTTTAAGTTCGCAAAGCTTTGAGGTTAAATTCAGCAATCTAAAATCTAAAATCTGAATTCTAAAATCATTTATCCAGCTATTAATTCTTCTATTTTTTTCTCTTCTGCAATTCGTTGTAATGCTTTTTTGTAATCAGTTGGCATCACTTTTACGAAATGTTTCTGTTCATTTTCCCAGTCTGCTAAAATCCTTTTTGCTAATGGACTGCTAGTGTACAATGAATGGTTTTTGATCAATCGTCTTAGTTTTGTAACATCCTCTTCTTCGATTGGATCAAATGCAACCATTTCCATGTTACATACAGTTGAATCGAATTTTTTAGCTGGATCATAAACATAAGCAACACCACCGCTCATACCAGCTGCGAAGTTTCTTCCTGTTTTTCCTAAAACAACCACGGTACCACCAGTCATGTACTCGCATCCGTGATCTCCAATTCCTTCAACAACAGCAGTTGCTCCAGAATTTCTCACACAAAAACGCTCTCCGGCCATTCCATTAATATAAGCCTCTCCGGTAATAGCTCCGTAGAGGGCAACGTTTCCAATAATGATATTGTCTTCAGGTTTGAAAGTTGCAGTAGGAGGTACTTTTACAATTAGTTTTCCTCCAGAAAGACCTTTTCCTAAATAATCATTACAGTTTCCGTGAATTTTAAATGACAACCCGTTTGTTGCAAAAGCACCAAAACTTTGTCCGGCAGAACCTTCAAAATCAACTAAAATAGTGTCTTCAGGTAAACCTTGTGCGCCATAGATTTTTGAGATTTCATTACTCAAAATGGCACCTACAGAACGGTCTGTATTTTTAATTTTAAAAGTAACTCTTGTTTTTTCTTTTCTATAAATTGAAGGAATCGCTTCTTTAATGATATCAAAATCCAATACATTTTCAAGCTGGTGATCTTGCGTAGTTGTATTATGATTTGGCTCTGTTTTCGCTTTTTCCGGTTTGTATAGAATTGATGACAAGTCTAAACCATTTGCTTTATAATGTTTGATGGCTTTGTTCACATTTAATTTTTGTGATTGACCCACCATTTCTTTTAAGGTTCTGAAACCTAACTGCGCCATGATTTCTCTTAACTCTTCAGCAATAAAATACATGAAGTTGATAACGTGCTCTGGAGTTCCTTTGAAATTTTTTCTCAATTCTGGATCCTGAGTTGCAATACCAACCGGACAAGTATTTAAGTGACAAGCTCTCATCATAATACATCCTGAAGCAACAAGCGGAGCAGTTGCGAAACCAAATTCTTCAGCTCCTAACAATGCAGCGATAGCTACATCACGACCTGTTTTCAATTGTCCGTCGCACTCTAAAACTACACGGCTTCTTAAATCATTTAAGATCAAAGTTTGCTGTGCTTCAGCTAAACCAAGTTCCCACGGAATTCCAGTGTGTTGTAATGAAGTTAATGGTGCAGCACCAGTTCCTCCGTCATAACCTGAAATAAGGATCACGTCAGCTTTTGCTTTGGCAACACCGGCAGCAATTGTTCCAACACCCACTTCAGAAACTAATTTTACATTTACACGCGCTTCACGATTGGCATTTTTTAAGTCGAAAATCAATTGAGATAAATCCTCAATAGAGTAAATATCGTGGTGAGGAGGAGGCGAAATCAAACCTACATAAGGTGTAGAGTTTCTGGTTTCAGCAATCCACGGCACTACTTTTTCTCCTGGTAATTGTCCACCTTCTCCAGGTTTTGCACCCTGAGCCATTTTAATCTGAATCTCTTTAGCGTTTGTCAAATAGTTGATAGAAACACCAAAACGTCCTGAAGCAACTTGTTTGATCGCACTGTTTCTGGAATCTCCGTTGATTTCTTTCTGGAAACGTTTTGGATCTTCTCCACCTTCTCCAGAGTTACTTTTCCCGCCAATTCTGTTCATTGCAATCGCTAAATTCTCGTGCGCTTCTCTACTGATAGATCCGTAAGACATCGCACCAGTTTTGAATTTCTTTACAATTTCTGTCCAAGGTTCTACTTCATCAATAGAAATTGGATCTAAATTGTTGAATTCAAACATACCTCTAATCGTCATTAGGTTTGAGCTTTGCTCGTTAACCATGTTAGAGTACTCTTTATAACTTTCCGGACTGTTCAAACGAACGGCCTGTTGTAATTTTGCAATTGTTGTTGGATTAAACATGTGTTTTTCTCCACCACGTCTCCATCTGTAAATACCTCCAATTTCTAAAGAAAGCAAGTTGGCTACTTTCGAATTTGGGAATGCTTTTTGGAAACGTTTTTTCACTTCTTTTTCTACTTCCATCAAACCAATTCCTTCGATTCTTGAAGGTGTGTAAGGGAAATATTTAGATGTAAAGGTTTTGTTTAAACCTAAAATCTCGAAAATTTGAGCAGCTCTGTAAGAATGTAAAGTAGAGATACCAATTTTGTTCATGATTTTAACGATTCCTTTTGCAATCGCTTTGTTGTAGTTTACAACAGCGTAATCTGCTTTTACACCCGTAATAAATCCTTGTGCTACCTGATCATGAATGATTTCGTTTACCATATATGGATTGATCGCACTTGCGCCGTATCCGAATAATAAAGCAAAATGATGCGGCTCACGAGGCTCAGCTGATTCGATTATGATTCCGAATTTAGAACGAACCTGTAAAATGTTCAAAGAGTGGTGAATGTAAGAGCAAGCCAATAACATAGGAATTGGAGCCAATTCTTCGCTTACGCCTCTATCTGACAATATAATTACATTGCATCCTTCAGAAACAGCTTTGAAAGTTGCGTTAACACATTTTTCAAGAGCGCGCTCTAAACCGTTAACTCCTTTTTCTATTTTGTATAAAGTAGAAATAGTAGCCGATTTGAAATCTGCGTGATCAATGTTTCTTATTTTATCCAAATCCTCGTTAGAGATAACCGGATTTTGGATTTTTAGTTTTTTACATTGTTTAGATTCAATTTCAAAAATATTGAAATCTCCACCAACTGCTAAACTGATATCAGTAATGATTTCCTCACGAATACCATCCAAAGGTGGGTTGGTAACCTGAGCAAATAATTGTTTGAAGTAGTTATACAACAATTGGGGCTGGTCTGACAATACTGCCAAAGGCGTATCGTTACCCATAGAACTGATTGCTTCAGCTCCCTGGCCTCCCATTGGGTTGATGATTGTTTTTAAATCTTCAATCGTATAACCAAATAGTTTTTGTCTTGTTACGAAATCTAATTTCTCAACCGGAGTAGGGTTATTTGTGTAAGGAACTTTAGATAAAGGCAATAAGTTTGCATCTAACCATTCCTGGTAAGGACGTTTTGTAACTATCGCTTTTTTAACTTCTTCGTCTTCTATAATACGACCTTCGTTCATATCAACCAGGAACATTTTTCCTGGCTCTAAACGACCGTGCTGAATTACATCTTCCGGATCGATATCCAATACACCAATTTCTGATGACATGATTACGAAACCGCTTTTTGTCAAAGTATAACGAGAAGGACGTAAACCGTTTCTGTCTAATAATGCACCAATTACGTTACCATCTGTAAACGGAATAGAAGCAGGACCATCCCAAGGCTCCATAATACAAGCGTTAAACTCGTAGAAAGCTCTTTTTTCAGGAGACATTGTCTGGTGTTTTTCCCAAGCTTCAGGAACTACCATCATCATTGCTTCCGGCAATGAACGACCTGTCATTAATAAAAGTTCAACCACCATATCCATAGAAGCAGAGTCTGATTTTCCTTCTAAGATAATTGGGAATAATTTTTTGATATCATCGCCAAAAACTTTGCTTTGCATAAGCTCTTCACGAGCACGCATACGGCTTACGTTTCCACGAAGTGTGTTGATCTCACCATTATGACACATGTATCTAAATGGCTGAGCTAATTCCCAAGAAGGGAAAGTATTGGTAGAGAAACGTTGGTGAACTAACGCCAAACGAGTCACTAAATCTGGATCTTTTAAGTCAACATAATAACGGCTGATGTCTTCCGGCATCAATAGACCTTTATATATTATGGTAGTTGTCGATAAACTAGAGAAATAGAACATATGGCTTTCAGAGGTTTTAGATCCTCTAATAGCGTGTTCAGCAATTTTTCTAGCTGCAAAAAGTTTTGCATTAAATTCATTTTCAGTTAAATCCTGACCATTTTTGCTAACAAAAACCTGTTTAACTGTTGGTTCTTTTTCTGCGGCAATCTGCCCTAAATTTTCTACTTCAACAGGTACATCTCTCCAACCTAAGATCTTTAAGTTCTGATCTTTAATAGTTGCTTCAAAAGTGTTCATACAAAAAGAAACCTGGTTTTTGCTTTTTGGTAAAAAAACCATTCCTACTGCATACTCACGTGTTTCAGGGATTTCAAAGTCACATACCTTCTTGAAAAAGTTATGTGGGATGTCGAATAAAATTCCAGCTCCGTCTCCAGTTCTTCCATCAGAACTAACTGCACCACGATGTTCCAATTTTATTAAGATGTCCAATGCTTTGTGAATAATATCGTTAGATTTAATACCATTCAAATTACAAATAAATCCTGCACCACAATTGTCGTGTTCAAATTCAGGCAAATAAAGCCCTTGTTCTTTAACTTTCATTCTTGATATTTTTTCTACAAAAATAAAGATTTCGTTAAACATAATGTAGTGAAATTGTAATTTGGCTTACATTTTTGTTGTAATATTAGAAAAACGATTCTTAAATGATAATAATTTTATTTAAACCATTGCTAAATGATAAAATGGCAATATGTTTTAAATTATATTAGGAAAAATCCGCGGTAAGGTATTGTATTTGTTGGTATTTTTGTTAAATATCAAACGATATAGTGATTTTCTGTTAACATTAACAAAGCAATTGTTTAACTATTTATTTGCTTTCGAAAATAAATATAAAGGAATCTCAAATAGACTCATTTTTAATTGAAAAAGATTTTACTATTAAGTTGAATTTTGCTACTTTTGTCGCACTTTTATTCTGAAATAAATTCAGAACCAGACAAATTCTATATTATGAACATACACGAATATCAAGGAAAAGAAATTTTAGCTAGTTACGGAGTACGCATTCAACGCGGAATTGTGGCTAATAATGCAGTTGAAGCTGTGGCTGCTGCAAAACAATTAACTGCCGAAACTGGTACAGGATGGCACGTAATAAAAGCACAAATTCACGCAGGTGGACGTGGAAAAGGTGGTGGAGTTAAGTTGGCTAAAAATCTTCAACAAGTTGAAGAAATTGCAGGACAAATTATCGGAATGCAATTGATTACACCTCAAACTTCTGCGGAAGGAAAAAAGGTAAACAAAGTTTTAGTTGCTGAAGATGTATACTATCCTGGTGAAAGCGAAACTTCTGAATTTTATGTTTCTGTTTTATTGAATAGAGCTACTGGTCGTAACATGATTATGTATTCTACTGAAGGTGGAATGGATATTGAAGAAGTTGCTGAGCACACACCACACTTAATCTTTACTGAAGAAGTTGATCCAACTGTTGGATTACAAGGTTTTCAAGCGAGAAGAATTGCCTTTAACTTAGGTCTTTCTGGAAATGCTTTCAAAGAAATGGTTAAATTCATCGATTCATTATACAATGCTTACATTGGTTCTGATGCTTCTATGTTTGAAATCAACCCGGTTTTAAAAACATCTGACAACAAAATTATGGCTGTTGATGCTAAAGTAAATATCGATGATAATGCTTTATACAGACAACCAAAATATGCTGAAATGAGAGATATCCGTGAGGAGAATCCAATCGAAGTTGAAGCTAAAGAAGTAGGTTTGAACTATGTAGATCTTGACGGTACTGTAGGATGTATGGTAAACGGAGCTGGTCTTGCAATGGCAACTATGGATTTAATTAAATACGCTGGTTTTGAGCCTGCTAACTTCTTAGACGTTGGTGGAACTGCTGATGCAAAACGTGTTGAAACCGCTTTCCGTATTATCTTAAAAGATCCAAACGTAAAAGCAATTTTGATTAATATTTTTGGTGGAATCGTTCGTTGTGACCGTGTGGCGCAAGGAGTTGTTGACGCTTACAAAAATATGGGTGATGCTATTAAAGTGCCAATTATCGTTCGTTTGCAAGGAACAAATGCTGAAATTGCAAAAGAATTAATTGACAATTCTGGTATGCCAATCTTATCAGCTGTTCAATTTCAAGAAGCTGCTGACCAAGTTAAAGCTGCGCTTTCTTAATCAACTAAGAAATCAATTATATATAAAAATCCCTTCGATTATTCGGAGGGATTTTTTTTGCTATCTACTTAACCGCAAAGCGCAAAGTTTTTTACTTGTAGGATTTTATATAAGCGAAAAGTTCGCAAAGCTTTATCTATATAGCCTTGCGAACTTTGCGTAAACCTTAGCGCCCTTTGCTGTTAAATTAATTATTTCAAAACTGTTGACAATTCCACAAGTTCAAAAGTTGGATCATGTGCAATAAATTCTCTCAACATGGCCGCATGGCCGGCACCCAATAAAACCATGATTTTATCATCTTTGCTTTCAGTCAATTTTTGGATTAAGGAATACATATACAGGTTTCTTTCATACCATTTAGCAACTAAAGACGGACCTGTAAAATCATCTGCTTTTCCAGTTCTGTTTGCTACTTCTAAATACCATTGTATATTTTCATTGTCGCTTTCTTTTTTGTTGAAGTAAAGCATAAGTTCTGTTAAGGTACTTTTTGAAATTCTTTCGTTATGCTCATTCTCAAATTTTTTCGTCATTTCTTCATTCTTTTTAATCAAATCCTGCTGATTGGCCTTTTCCATACTCATCATTAAACTGTCATATGGAAAACTGTTGCGATAATCAATTCCATATAATTTTTTATGATTCAGTTTTTTAGCAGTGCGAAGGGCTAACTGCGTAATTTCATTTTTACTGTTTTTAAAAAGACTGTCTGTGTTTTTATTATAAAATTTGTCTAATTCATCTTGTTTGGTGTATTTCCATTCCACAAAAATTTTATCCGGACCGAATTTCTTGATTTTGTCACTTATAGTCTCAAGCTCTTTTTTGCTTTTGTCAGACATGATATTGAACGTTTTAATTTGAGCGACGTCATTTCCTGGATTTGCAAAATGAAAAGTTCCGATTAACAATATTTGTTTCTTTTTTGTTTGAGCAGAGGATAGGTTAAATGTAAAAAGGACTAGTAATAAAATGATTTTTTGCATAGTGATTTTGTGTTTAAATTCAGGGCAAATGTATAAGCAGATTTGCAGTATTTTTCCCCTTTTTGATGAACGACGGATTCTGTTTGATTAACACCAGGAATTTCTCTTCCAAATTTTAAGTATAAAGTTTTTCATGGTTCATCACTAAAAAAGAATGTTTCATATAAACAACGTTTTCATTTAAAGTCATAATTGTATTTTTGGACTTATAACCGATAATTATGAAACTCAGAATTCCATTTTATTACCATATTATTCTTTTCCTCGGATTGTTTTTGACCTACTGTCTTTGGGATTACGGAATCAATAAACGGATCGCAATGGTACAGGAGACTACGCTCTATTTCTGGATGACATCGACTTTTATTCTTTCCGTTTTTGTGGTTTATATTATCAATTTTTATACGGTTTGCGATTGGTTTCTCAATAAAAAGAAAATTCATTTTTACTTTTTGAGTCTTCCATTTTCGTTACTCATTTTCGCGGGTGTCAGGTATTTTTTTCAGGAAGTGATTATGTTTCAATTTACAGGAATTCATAATTATTTTGAAAGAAGCAGAGAAGTAATCTTTTACATTCAAGACAATTTTATCTTTGGTTTACCCGCTATTATTTTTAGTATGCTGAGTTATTTGTTTTGGCAGTTCCAGCATACGCAGCAACAAAATCAGGAATTGCTTTTAGAAAACAAAAAAGCGGAATTTCAAATGCTGAAAGCGCAGGTTAGTCCTCATTTTTTGTTTAATACCTTAAATTCGTTTTACAGCCAACTGATTTTGAAAGAGGATGAAATGGCGGCAGATATTTTAGTTTTGTCTGATTTACTTCGTTATGTTATTACGGAGACTGAAAAGGATGAAGCGGTACTTTCAAAAGAAATTCAGTTTATACAGAATTATATTCATTTACAGAAAAAACGATTTGAAGATCAGTTGTTTTTGGATTTTACTATTAAAGGAGATTATTCGAATGAAAAGATTCTTTCGTCGGTATTAATTCATTTTGTAGAGAATGTTTTTAAGCATGGAAAAATTAATAATGAAAAAGAAAAAGCAGTTATTTCAATTCGTATAAAAGAGGGTTTTTTAGAAATTTCAACTTTTAATTATAATATGGGAGGTGAAAATTATTCTTCAACCGGAATAGGTTTTGAGAATCTGACAAAAAGGTTGGAATACATGTACAAAGACCAATTTCTACTTGAAAAAACAGAAGAAAACAATACCTTTAAAACCTACTTAAAAATACCGCTAAAAAAATAATTTATGGCTTTAAAATGTATTATTGTGGATGATGAGCCGCCAGCAACGCGTATTCTGGAGAATTATATTGAGAAAGTATCCTTTCTGGAAAAAGTGGGTGTTTTTAATGATGCATTAAAAGCATTAGAGTTTTTAAATACACAAACGGTTGATGTTATTTTCTTAGATATTCAAATGCCTCAATTGACCGGTTTGCAAATTTCCAGAATTATTTCAAAAGATATAAAAGTCATTTTTACAACGGCATACCCTGATTTTGCATTGGAAGGTTTTGAGTTAAATGCAGTTGATTATTTATTAAAACCAATTTCGTTTGAACGCTTTTATCAGGCAGTTTCCAAATTAAATACAGAACCAAAAATGGAGGTTTTATCCAATGGTAATTCGTCTGATTTTATATTCGTTAAAACGGATGGTAAAAATAAGTTCCAGAAGTTGTTTTTAGATGAAATTCTATATGTCGAAAGCCTTCAGAATTACGTTTGTATTCATACTTTAAAGCATCAAATCATTACACATTCTTCTTTAAAAAATGTAATCGAATCGTTGCCGGAAAAGCATTTTATTCAAATTCATAAATCTTATGTAATTGCCGTAAAGCAAATTGAATCAACAGATAGTTTTTCGGTTTTTATTAATAATAAAGAATTACCAATTGGAGCAACTTTTAAAGATGCTTTCTTTGAGAGAATTGATCAAAATAAAATGTAAACAAATCATTTAACTGCAAAGCGCAAAGGATTTAATTTGTAAGGTTCAATTTAAATACAAAAGTTCGCAAAGCTTTATCAATATAGCCTTGCGAACTTTGCGTAAATCTTAGTGCCGTTTGCGGTTAAATTTTCGAGCTAGTAATTATTTCTTATTCTTACCGTTTTTATAAACAACCTTCTCTACAACCTGTATTTTAGGAGTAGCCGGTTTTTTCTTGAAAGGTTTTTTAGCAGCCGGACCCGTTTTAGAAGGAGCTTTGTCACCTCTTCCTTTTTCAGCATCTTTTGGACTTGCTTTAAATTCAGGTCTTTCTTTAGTACTGTCTTTTTTTGGAATTTCTGCTTTATGTTTCGCTAAAACATCATTCGGGTTTTTAGGATTTTCTTTGGTCCCTCTTAAATGAATTACCAATCCATTTAGGAAGTTACGCAAAACCTGATCACCGCATTCCATATAATTTTCATGATCTTCGGCTCTGAAAAAAGCTCCTAATTCTGACTTTGTAATTCTAAAATCTACTAATTCTAAAATCTCAACTATTTGATCATCACGGAGCATCAAAGCCACGCGCAGTTTTTTTAGGATATCGTTGTTCGTCATCGTTTAATTTTTTACAAAGGTACGTTTTAAAAGCAATTAGATCGCAATTTTGGATTTAGAATTATAGGTAAAGAGTATTGATATTTTCACGCAAAGTCGTAAAGTCGCCAAGTAAAACAATCCAACCTTTGCGTTTTTGCGACTTTGCGTGAGATTAATTCAGTATTAAAATTTACTTAGTAAGTGTTTTTGCTGTTTAAAAGATTTATTAATTTATCTAAATCTTCCTGTAGATGGTTCGCCGTAACCACAATTCTATTGAGATTATCTGCGTTTTGTTTGTACTTAAAACTGGCAATTATAATCTTATTTTCTTTTAATATTTCAATAATATTTTTGTCTTTCAGATAAATTAAAGGGTAGCTTTTATCAAATTTAATAGAATCGTGTTTGACAAGTTTTTGGTCGATATAAGCAAGATTGTCAACTAATTTTTGATGTTGTTTTGGATATATTTCAGCAGCATCAGCTAAAGTTTGCACAAAAGCGGGATTCATGCCGGCAGCAGAACCAAAGATTTCTGATTTTTTAATTTCTTCAATAAAAGAAATATCACTTGCAATTACGCCTCCGGTTAGGCCAAAAGCTTTTCCTAATGAAGAGACCATAATTTTTCTCTTTATCGGAAGATTGATATCAGAATAAATTCCGCAGCCATTTTGACTTAAAATTCCAAGAGAATGCGATTCATCAATTAGCAATGTAATTTCTTTGTTCTTTGGAATTTCTCTTAAAACACTTAAATCAATCGCATTGGTTTCAAAAGAAGGAACTGCATCGCTCAGGATTGTAATTTTCTCTTGTTTATTATCCAATAATCTGGGATTTATTTTTCCATCAACAAAAACGGGTAAACTATTGTCTGCCTGAATTGCCGTATGAACGTCATCAAAATGAAAAAAGGTATCAGTCTGTTTTTTCAATTCATCTATCACCAGTTTTCCGGCCAGCATTCCTGAAGAAACGGTAACAACGGCTTCTACTTTAATGTAATTTGCTAAAAATTTTTCGCCGTTGTCATAAGCGGTAACTTTTACATTTGCATTTCTGGAGCTTCCGTATGTAGTTCCCCATTTCAGAATATTTTTTACAACCAATTCCTGAAAAGCTTTGTTTGTTGACAAACCCAAATAAGCCGTTCCGCCAAAATACAAATACTGTTCTTTGTCGATTTCGATAATTCGATCTGGAAATTGATTGACATTCATTTTGATTAAAGTAAAGTTACGCCGGTTCCGTTAAGTTCAGAATAGGAGATAACACCATTTTTTATTGTAACTCCGGTTGCAATATCTTCGGATAAAAGTAAAGCACCGTCCATATCAACATAATCCAATTGCGGCAACAAATGCGCAATAGCTGATATTCCCACCGTTGATTCGGTCATGCAGCCCACCATCGTTTTTAATCCGAGTTTCTTAGCCTCTTCGATCATACGCTTTCCTGGTGTTAATCCGCCACATTTTACCAATTTTACATTTACGCCATGAAAATGATTGTGACATTTTGCAACGTCCTCTTCAATAATACAGCTTTCATCAGCGATTACAGGTAAAACAGAATGTTTGAAAACCTCTTTATGTGCTTCCCAATTATCTGCTTTCATGGGTTGTTCCAGAAATTCTACGCCTAATTTTTTTAGCTCAACTGCATTATTAATAGTTTCTTCAACGCCCCAGCCGCAATTGGCATCAATTCTAAAAATAGCATTAGTGTGTTTGCGAAGTTCTTTTACGATCGCAATGTCTTCTTTGGTCCCTAATTTAATTTTATAGATCGGCCACGGCAGTTCCTGCATTTTTGAAACCATTTTTTCTATGGAAGCAATTCCAATGGTGTAATCAGTTAATGGGTTTCTTTCCGTAGTATAATTCCATAACTCGTATAGTTTTTTACCTTTCTTGCGTGCATATAAATCGTTATAGGCCAAGTCCAGAGCGCACAAAGCAAACATATCGTGTTTTAAAAACGGATATATTTTTCCCCAAAAGACCTCTGGGGTTTCATTTTCAGAAGCTTCAATGGTACTTCTGAATTTTTCCAAATCCTCTATCATCATCGGAACAGTAGTTTTGTAGTAGGGATTTGAAGTAGCTTCACCAAAACCCGATAAGCCGTCACTTTGTAATTCTACAATAAGGGAAGGCTGAGAATCAATTGATTCTCTTGATATGGTAAAAGTATGTTTGAGTTTTAAATTATACTCTCTTAAGATTAGTTTCATGATTGAATGATGTTTTAATTTTATTCTAATAGCCAAGCCAAAGAACTGCGTTTACAAAATTATCGCGCCAGAGTTTTTCATTATGTTCACCGCCTTTTACAACCTTCGATTTTGTCAGATGTAGACAATAACATCGATTACGATCTAAAAGCGTTTCCATTCTTTTCATTTCTCCAACCATGTCGTCGCTTTCTTTGTCTCCACATAAAAAATAGATTCTGGTTTTATTTTTTGGAGCTTGTTCTGCATAAGTATAAATGTCATTTGAAAACCAAAAAGAAGGCGAAAAAACGCCTGCATTTCCAAAAACTTCAGGGTATTTTAGAATTGCATAGTAAGAAACCAAACCTCCAAGTGAACTTCCCATTATGGTTGTGTTTTTGGCTTTGGTTTTAGTTCTGTAATTTTTGTCGATATAGGGTTTTAGTGTTTTTACAATAAAATCAAGATAATTGTCTGCATTTCCACCGCCATATTTTTCATTTTTAAAAGGCGTCAATTCATCAATTCGTTTGTCATTTCCGTGTTCAATTCCTACGACAATAACAGGAGCTTTAAGGCTGTCCAGTTTTTCATCAACATTCCATTCACCGACATAAGAGGTTTTGGCGTCAAATAAATTTTGAGCATCGTGCATATAAATGACGCTGTATTTTTTCTTGGCTGAAGCCGAATATCCTTCAGGTAAATAAATCCAGATTTTCTTGGTGGTTTTGAGTTGAGGAGCTTCTATCGTAAAAGTCGATACATTTTTTGAAGCGGTACTCTGTGCATTTCCTATGGAGATTATCCACAGAAAAATAAAAAAGAATAATCCTCTAATCATTAGTATTTTTGTGTTTAAATTTGACAGCAATATTTTAGCTAAAAATAATAAATTGATGAATACAGAAGCAGAAAAGAGAAGTTTACTTTTAGAAATGATAACTTTTTCTACCGTTGATGGAAAATTGCACAAAAGAGAGTATGATTTTTTGTGGCTTGTTGCCCAGGAATTAAATATTGATTTTGATGTTTTTAATGATTTGTTTCATCAGGAACATACAAAACAAATTATAAAATCAGAGTTTCAGCGCATTCAACAATTTTACAGACTGGCTTTGATTATGCATTGCGATGGAATTTTGCATGAAAAAGAAGCAAAAGGAATACAACAAATTGCCATTGAAATGGGATTGAACCCCGGTGCAGTAAAACGTGTTTTAGATTTGATGAAAAAAGCACCTAATGCCATGATCGATCCTAAACTTTTACTGCGAGTTTTTCAGGAACAACATAATTAAGATAATTGTTCCTGTAGTTTTTTAATATCATCACGCAATTTTGCCGCTTGTAAAAAGTCCAATTCTTTGGCAGCTTTTTCCATTGATTTTCGTTTCTCACGAATCATTTTTTCCAATTCTCCTTTAGATAAATAAGCCGTTTCCGGTTCTGCAGCAATTGATAGAGTGTGACCTAATTCATATTCCACCAACGGATTTTTAGTAAACGCACTATCGATTTTCTTGTTTAAAGCTTGAGGAGTAATATTGTTTTCGACGTTGAAATTGATCTGTTTCGTTCTGCGATAATTGGTTTCATCAATCGTTTTCTGCATGCTGCCTGTCATTTTATCAGCATATAAAATTGCTTTTCCGTTAAGGTTCCTTGCGGCACGACCAATAGTTTGGGTCAACGATTTGTGATTACGTAAAAAACCTTCTTTATCAGCATCTAAAATAGCCACAAGCGAAACTTCCGGTAAATCCAAACCTTCACGAAGTAAATTAACACCAATTAGAACATCAAAAATACCTTTACGCAAATCCTGCATGATTTCTATACGTTCTAATGTATCAACCTCGGAGTGAATATAACGGCAACGAATATTTACTTTGGTTAAATATTTAGCCAGTTCTTCGGCCATTCTTTTGGTTAAAGTCGTAACTAAAACCCTTTCGTCTAATTCACAGCGAACCTGGATTTCTTCTATTAAATCATCAATCTGATTTAAACTAGGTCTTACTTCTATAACCGGATCTAATAATCCTGTCGGGCGAATAATTTGTTCTACATAAATACCGTCTGATTTTTGCAGTTCATAATCTGCGGGGGTTGCAGAAACATAAATAACCTGATTTTGCAAAGCCTCAAATTCTTCAAATTTTAAAGGTCGGTTGTCCATAGCGGCAGGTAAACGGAAACCGTATTCAACCAGATTTTCTTTACGGCTGCGGTCACCTCCATACATAGCATGAACCTGTGAAACGGTTACGTGACTTTCGTCCACAACCATCAAAAAGTCGTCTGGAAAATAATCAAGTAGACAGAAAGGTCTTGTACCGGCTTGTCGTCCGTCAAGATAACGGGAATAATTTTCAATTCCGGAGCAGTAACCCAATTCGCGAATCATTTCTAAATCGAAATTGGTACGTTCTTCCAAACGTTTTGCTTCCAGATGTTTTCCTATTTCTTTAAAGTAATCAACTTGTTTTACCAAATCCTGTTGGATTTCCCAAATTGCGCCTTGCAGTACTTCAGGAGAAGTTACAAACATATTGGCAGGGTAAATGGTCAGTCTTTTGAATTTTTCAATGACTTGCGAAGTCTTGGCATCAAAAGATTCTATTTCTTCAATTTCATCTCCAAAGAAGTGAATTCTAAAAGCATCATCAGCATAACTTGGGTACACTTCAACGGTATCACCTTTGATCCTGAAGGTGCCCGGATTAAAATCGGCTTCCGTTCTGGCGTATAAACTTTGTACTAAGCTATGTAATAATTTAGTTCGTGAAATGACCTGGTCTCTATATATTTCAATTACGTTTTTCTTAAACTCCACTGGATTTCCAATACCATACAGACAAGAAACCGAAGCCACAACCAAAATGTCGCGTCGCCCAGAAAGTAGGGAAGAAGTGGTGCTCAAACGCATTTTTTCAAGCTCTTCATTGATAGATAAATCTTTTTCGATAAAAACACCCGTTACAGGCATAAAAGCTTCAGGCTGATAGTAATCGTAGTAAGAAACAAAATACTCAACCGCATTATTTGGAAAAAACTGTTTGAATTCAGAGTACAATTGTGCAGCTAAAGTTTTATTATGGGCTAAGACCAAAGTAGGTCTTTGAACTTCCTCAATAACATTAGCAACCGTAAATGTTTTTCCGGATCCTGTAACTCCTAATAAAGTTTGATATTTTTCTCCATCCCGAACACCTTGTGCTAGTTTTTCAATTGCTTGTGGCTGATCACCTTTTGGACTATATTCTGAGGATACCTGGAAATTCATTTTTGACTGATGAAAAGTTTAGTTTTGTAAAGATACAAAGTTTGAATTCGATTTAAAAGATAAAATACCTCGTTAAGAGTCATTAGAGTGTTAATTAATCTAAAAAAGTAACCATTGCATCATTCACGATTTTAGACTGATCAATACTTAAAAAATGCCCCGCATCAGTTATTTTGTGAGTTTTACTTTTGATTAAATATTTCTGTGCTCTTTCTAAGCTTTCATCAGAATTGATGACGTCGTGATCTCCAATTAAAACCAAAACAGGATTTGTAATAGATTGTAGTTCATCATCTGAAAAAGGCATCATCTTCAGCATACTTGAATTTGATTTTGCATATTTGTTGGCCAGATAAAATTGTCTTTTATAAATGGGACTAATTTTTTCGGGATGCGTTGAAAATGTTGTTAGCGTTTTGGTGAATTTCTTTTCACTAGGGAAAAGTTTCAGCATTAAAGCATTACTTGTTTTTCCTACCTTATCAATAAATTTAAAGGTTTGTGCCGGACTTAATAACACTATTTTATCAATATTATTTTCCTTTTGGATGGCTAATAAAGTTGCAATCCAACCGCCTCGGGAAGCCCCAACGATATCAAATTTCTTTAATTTATAATGTTGGAAGATTTCATTGTACCAAATTACCATTTCGTCACGAGAAAGTGGTTTTGCTGTTAAATTTGATTTTCCAGGCTCCATCAAAAAGTCTATGGCGTAAATACGATGATTTTTGGCTAAGGCTTTAATGTTCGGATACCACATGGTAGAACTGGCGTCCATTCCATGAAGTAAAACAAGATCTTTTCCGTTTTTCGGACCGGCCATAATGATATGTGCAGTTCCTAAACTGGTTTTAATATTTTCTTCTGTATACGGAATTTCCCAAAGTTTTAAAGCTTTATCGTAGGAAGTTAGATAAGCTTGTTTTTCGGTTTTTGTTTCAAAAACGTAATCTTCAATTTTTGCTTTTTTAGAAGAAGCACAACTTACAAGTAATAATAATAGGGCGATTCTGAAGCATATTTTTGGTGTATTCATAAAATTCAATTTACTTTAAAGGTACTGAGAATAGTACAGATAAAGTATTAGAATTTTATTTTAATGTATCAGAATTATAATCTCTTAGGATCTTTTACCGTTAAATGATAAAGCTGCACGACAGCCAAAATAGCATTAGGAATAATAACCGGCAACAGCCATTGACTAACATCGCTATAATCTTTTAAAAAGATGCCATAAATGACAAAACAAATACATCCAAAGAGATTAATAAATCGGATTGTTCTAAGGTCTTTTAGTAAAAAACCTCCCACAATAAAAATGGATGCCAGGTAACCAATGTAATCTGCCATGTCTTTGATATTAAGTGATTTAGAATCAAATCTACCAAAAGCAAATTATAAAATCAAGTTTTACTGTTGAAAATCAACATTTTGAATTTTCCAGGCTTTTTGCTGTGCCTCGCTTAAAAAAGTCCAGGCTACAATTCGGCTTGTTTTTTGGCCTTGAGCCATATCGATAGTTTTGATTGAAGCTGCGTTTACTTTATTTAAAGTTTTGTAAATGCTCGAAAGATTTTCTCTTTTAGAAACTAAAGTGGTAAACCATTGACACTGCATGGCATATTTGGCACTTTCGTAAATCATTTGAGTTACAAAACCAATTTCACCGCCGCTGCACCATAATTCGTCCTTTTGACCTCCAAAATTTAAAACCGGATTTGAATTTTTCTTTTCCTTTGGATTTAAATTAGAGACTTTTCTTGACGTACTTTTATTAGCTTCTTCAGCTGATGCATGGAAGGGAGGATTGCACATTGTAAAAGTAAAACGATCCTCGGGAGTAATTATGTTTTTGAAAATAAAACGAGATTCTATTTGTAATTGTAAACTTATTGCATCGATTAGCTTTGGATTTCTTTCGATAATCTTGCTGCAGTTTTCGATGGCCTTTTTGTCAATATCTGTTCCAACAAAACTCCAGTCGTAAATTGCATTTCCTAAAATGGGATAAATACAGTTGGAACCAGTTCCAACATCTAAACCCAAAACATCTGAACCCAGAGGAATTATTCCGTTATTGGTTTCCGCTAATAAGTCAGCTAAATAGTGTATGTAGTCTGTTCTGCCAGGAATTGGAGGACAAAGATAATTTCTGGGAATATCCCAATTTTGAATATCATAATACGTTTGCAATAAAGCTTTATTCAAAACTTTTACAGAAATAGGATTACTGAAATCAACAGTTTCAATTCCATGAAGATTAATGGCAACATGCGCTTTTAATTCAGGACAATTTGAAATAAGAAGTTTAAAATCATAGCGCGCGCGATGAAGATTTCGAGGATGTAAGTTGTTTTTTTCAGAATTGTCTGTTGCTTTCATTTTGTAAATTTGGTGCAAAGATAGTCATTCCTTTTTTAGAAAAGATTTTGTGAAACTTTCAATTAAGCCAATTGCCCAAATCCGAGTAGCTGTTTTGCGTGTTGTTTACTTTATTTCAAATTGCTTAACCATCCAATGATTTGAATGATTGTTAACCAAGTCAGTTTTTATTGTCTCATCTTTTGAACTTAAAAATTTATAGATTTTAAGAGGAACAGAATCTGAATAATCACTTAATCCTTCATCAATAATTTTCGCTGCTTCCTCATTTTGTCCACTTGTGTCTAAAGCCTCAAATTTATAGATGTAGATTATTGCAGGGATTTTATTAAAAATATTTTGAAATTCGTATGCTAAGTCAGTCATTAACTCTACTTGAAATTTAGGATTTGGCCTTTTCCCAACAGCCAAAGTTTGAGTTATGTGATCCTGGTACGCGATAAACATCAACAGTAAATGTCTGTTTTTAGTGTTTTTATTTTTATATAATTTATCAATTTTTTTTTGCGTGTTTGGATTTAATTCACCCAATTCTGATTGTAAGCCTTGTGTATAAAATTCATCTAATAAATCAAATACTGCCTTATCTTGATTGTCTATAATTGTCTCGCTTCGTAGTCGATTAATACGAGATTCGTTAGGCTGAGAAAATACATTTAATGAGAAAAATAGAATGATCGTGGTCAGTTTCTTCATTGTTAAAAATTAGATATTTTCGAATAAATTGCACGCAACATTCTCGCGCTTTGCTGTGTTTGGAAATTATGAAAACGAGTATTTTAGCTAAACGAAAATACGAATTAAAATGGTAATTCCACTAAAACTAAAATAACGAAAAACGTGTCTCCGCGGTGGTGTTTATATTTCTTTTAAGATTCTTGTATGAAGAATTATTTTCCATAAAATCACAGTAAAAATTCCATTCCCAAAAATCCATGTCATTATTCCATAAGGATCATAGAAAGGCAAAATATCTAATCGAACCAGAAGAGCAGATAAAGAAAAACTTAGCACAACTATAATTACAGCAAACACAATTTTTTTCCACCATTTACATTTTGCGTTTATCTGAGAAAATGCAATATTTACTCCTAAGAGCAAAAAAATTATCATAAAAAACATAGGATCACCTTGATCTCCCTTTAATTTTTCTACAATAAAATTTACTAAAAATGGAATTGTCCAAAGTACAACGATGAAATAAATATATGTTAGGATGTTTTTCCAATTCATATTTGTGATTTTAAGTCATTTTTATGGCAGTACCTCCAATTTGTACATTGTATAGAGGTATGACAAAATCATACAAAGTCACCCAATTTTGGCTAGATAAGAATGACAGATTTCATACTTTAATTTAAACCAAATATATAGATAATTCTTTATAACTTATTAAAGGGACTTGTATAATAGGAATACTCAAAAAAACAATTTAATCAATACACTCCATCAACAACAAATCGCCATTGTTGTGCGTAATCGTTACAAGTCCGTCTTGCGCAACAGCATTACTGCTTCCGGTTCTGTAGCCCATGGTAAGCGTATCGTTTTGAAGCGGATATTCTAAATTGGTGGAATAAATGCCATTTACAACGCCAATTGGAATCAAAGAAATAGGAGTTTTTGCAGTATACCATTTCTCGAATTTATTGGGCAATAGAAATATTTTGGAGTGATCGTCGAGAATTACAATTTTGAGTAAATCGCGATAACGCACGATATTGGTAAGATTTGTAATCGTATGATCAGCACGTCTTCCGGTAGCCCAAACAACATTTACTGCAGGGATTTTTCGGTCTATTAAATAATCAAAAGCTTTTTCTAAATCCGTTTTGTCCTGATCTGGGGCATGTATAATTTCGATTGGATATTGTGACGTTTTATAGATTTCGGGATCGAAACCACGGTCAAAATCGCCTAAAAGGACATCGACTTTTATGTCTAATTCAATAACGCGCTCGATAGCCGAATCTAAAACAACAACAAGCGGTGACCATTCCAGCAATTGTCCCAATAATTCAGGATTGCAGGCGGCTCCATTTGCAATGATTAAAGCAGGTTCCTGATCGTCGCGAACTATATGGTGTGATGACATGCTGAATTGTTTTTTTTATTCTGGTGCAAAGGTACGTGTACTATTTTAGATTTGGGATTTTAGATTTTAGATTTTTTTGGAATCTAAAATTAAATAAGACGTCTGTGATAATTGATTTGTCCCAAATGATAGGCTAAATGAGTGGCAAGATGTACCAGAAAAAATTCAGTTGTCATTTCTTTTTCGAAAACAATTTGTGGGTAAATGGCTTTTAAATCGGCTTCAGTTAAAGAATCGAGTGTATTATTTACCACTATAATTGTTTCGTCGATTTTGCTAATTATTTCAGCTCTTGGAACATCTTTAAGCGAAAATTCTAAAGGGCGATTTCTTACGTAGCTGGTATTCCCTAGTTCGGTTCCAATGTAAGTGTTAATATTTCCAATGAGATGTAAACAAAGATTCCCGGCCGAATTTGAAATGTTTTTGTCAATTGACCAAATTTGACTTTCGTCCTGATAGGATTCTATTTCGACTTTCAGCTTGTTCAGATCCCGGTTAAAAAGCGATTTTAGAGTTTCGATTAGCATGTTTTTTTTTTTTTTTTGATTTATGCCACAGATTTCATGGATTTAAAAGATTATTTAATTTAAAATCATAAAAAGTAATCCTTAAGAATCTGTAAAATCTGTGGCATAAAAATTACGGTCTGTTTTTGATAGGAATCCAGATTTCTTCTTCAGAATGAGGATCGTCTTTTTTATATCTTTCATCCATTACAGCAAAATGGGGTCTGTCATCTACGGTATATTCAGAATTGGGGAGCCATTCTGCAAAAATAGAATGATAAGTTTGATGAGCTTCAGCGGCTGGACCTCTGTGTATAAAAACAGCATATATTCCGGTTGGAATAATTAATGATTCCATTTCAGCAGGTAGTGTATCAAGATCTTTTACTTCAGTAGCAGCCCATTTTTGGAATGTTCTGTTAGCATCAAAATTATCAAAATAATCCTGTGGAAAAACTTCAAGTGAATATAAATTACAATCGACTGAATTTTTTATTTCCTTTCGTCTTGGCATAAAACCGTTCCATAATTGGAAGGTTTTATTTTCCATAAACGACATGATTATATATTTACCGATTAATTTTTTCTCAGTTAAAATTTTAATTTGGGCCTCCATTTGTTGGTTTATTTGATGGTGTATTTTTTTAAATCGGTTTCGCAAAGCGAAAAATAACCTAACGGATAATTATTCTTGTCAGTTGTATTGATAATATTTCCTTTTACAGTTGCTGGAGGAGATTGAAACGGGCCTCCAACATTGCTACCGGCGATGCTCACCAAAATATTCATGTAATTATAATATTGTTTCGAAATTCCGTAATGTGTTATTTCGATTTCATTTCCAATTTCTAACTCGTCATCGTCGGAAATACTGAAAAATTCATTGCTGTTGAAAAATTTATCCTCATCTGCATAATAGCTTGATTTAATTTTATTTGAGTATACATATTTGTATAAATAAAAATTATCTGCATCGCCGGGATCATTATAAAAAGCTTTTATTTCAATATCTTTACCCGTAAAACCACCTTCATTGTTTTGTTCAATTCGGGTAATTGGGGCAACAGACTTTAAAGTCTCATTTGCAGTATAAGTATTTCCATTGCTAATGACGGTTAGCGTATATTCTTCATTGATCACAGGTTTAAAATTAGTACAAACATATCGACCCGTTTTTGGAACTTCTATAAAATTAAATCGCTCATTACTACTGTTATTTACATAAACAGTCGCGCCTGAAACGGTGGGAATTACGTTTTCAAAATAACCGGTCGTTGTTGTCAATTTTATGGTTTGTTGTCTGCCATTGGTGCCTTTTTGCCAGTTTATGGCGGCTTCAATTACCAATTTTGGTGGTGCGGTATCTAAATCAACATCAACAACTTCTTCGCAGCTTGTGAAGAAAATTGCTATAAAAAATACGATTAGTAAAGTTACTTTTTTCATGGTATATATTTTTAACTTCTAAGTAGGAAAGTGATTTTTAAAATTTAAAATTATAACTCACGGCAGGCACAACTCCAAAAATAGATACTTTTACCGCTTCGTTTTGACCAGTGTCTACATTCTGACGGAAATTAATAGAAGCTGCATTTTTGCGATTATATAAATTATAAATACTGAAAACCCATTCGCCTTTCCAGTTTCTGTCTTTGTTTTTTCTGGGCGTTAGCGTTGCCGAAACATCTAAATGATGGTAAGCAGGAAGACGATTTTCGTTTCTTAAACCGTAACTCGGTACAGTTATTCCTAAATATTCATATTGTCCGTTCGGGTACGTTACCGGTTGTCCCGACTGTAATGCAAAGTTAGCACCAAAAGACCATTTCTCATTCAGGTTATAAGCAGAAGTAATGGCTAAATTGTGTATTTTATCATAAGCAGAACTGTACCATTGCCCGTTATTGATTCCTGGTTCCTCAGGAGTTCTTCCAGGAGTTTGTTGTTCTGATTTGGATAAAGTGTAGGAAATCCAACCATTGAAACGACCTTCATTTTTTTTGAACATCAATTCCAAGCCATAAGCCCGCATTTGTCCATTTAGAATGACTTGTTCGATGGCGTTGTTTGCAATCAAATCGGCGCCATCAATATAATCTAGTCGATTTTGAATTTGCTTATAATAGGTTTCAACTTCTAAAGAGTAAGCACCATTTTTAATATTTCTGAAATACCCCAGCGCCACCTGATCTGCAATTTGTGGTTTAATATAAGTATCACTCGGCATCCAGACATCAAGTGGAGTAGGAGATGAGGTATTTGATATTAGCTGAAGGTATTGTGCCATTCGGTTATAACTCGCTTTTATTGCCTGGTCGTCATTTAGTTGGTAGGAAGCTGAAAAACGAGGTTCGAGATTATTAAAGCTCTTGATAACTTTATTTTTCCCATAATATTTAGTTCCGATTGGCGTTCCTTTTTCGTAAATCTGCAAATCAGAGTTAAAGACAACTGCATTGTTGTTTTCGTATAAATTAACTGTTGATTCCCCTAAACGATAAAATAAACTGTATCGCAATCCGTAAGCGATAGTGATTTTTTTTGAAATTTGATTTTCAGCATCAATATAAAAAGAAGGCTCGAAAGCATATTTTTTGTCTAATTGATCGGGGTTAATTCCCGATTCCGGATCACTAGGTTTAATGGTTCCGGGATTAAATTCGTAATAGATTCCGTTTAAGCCATAATTCAGTTTGAATTTATCTGAAATGTAATGTTTGAAATCATATTTGATATTGTAATTTCTAATGCCGGAATCCCATTTGAAACCAACAAAATCCAGATCTAATCCATAATAATAGTCGCTGTAAATTAAAGATAGGTTTGAAAATAATTTTTCAGAAAATAAATGGTTCCAACGAAGATTTAGGGTTGAGTTTCCATAGATATTGGTAAAGCTTTTATTTAAACTGAAAACATCACGTCCAAAATATCCTGATAAATACAAATTATTGTTGTCGTTTAGTTTGTAGCTTAATTTGGTATTTAAATCATAAAAGTAAGCGGAGTTGTCTTTCTGGTCTTCTGATAACTTAAGAAACAAATGAGCGTAAGAAGCTCTTCCTCCAATCAAAAAGGAACCTCTATCTTTTACGATAGGACCTTCAGCAAGAATGCGGCTTGAAATTAAGCCAATTCCTCCATTTACATGGAAATTTTTACTGCTGCCATCTTTTTGATAAATATCTAAAACAGAAGAAGCTCTTCCGCCGTATCGTGCCGGAATTCCTCCTTTATATAGTTTTAAATCTTTAATGGCATCCGGATTAAAAACGGAGAAGAAACCAAAAACGTGAGAGGAATTAAATATCGTTGCTTCATCTAACAAAATTAAATTCTGATCAGCACCGCCACCACGAACGTTGAATCCGGAAGAGCCTTCGCCAGCATTGGTGACACCCGGAAGTAATAAAATTGATTTTAAAACATCGACTTCTCCCAAAACGACCGGCATTTTTTTGATAGTGGCGATTGAGAGTTTGTTCGCGCTCATTTCCGGAGACTTGATATTAATTTTGCCTTTATTGTCTTTAATTACGACTTCCTGAAGTTCTTCGCCGCCTTCATTTAGTCCGAAATTCATTTTGGTATTCTGATTTAAGTTAACAGTTTTCTCAACCGTTTGGAATCCAATATAGGTAATCTCTATTTGATGTTCACCAGCGGGAGCGGTAAGCGAATAAAAGCCGTATTCGTTCGTTGTAGTTCCTATCTTTAATGAAGGAATGTAAATATTGACACCAATTAAGGTTTCGTTATTTTTAAAGTCAGTAATAGTTCCACTTAAAGTGAATTTTTCCTGTGAAAATGAAGTAAAAGTCGTAAAAATTATAATAATTAAAATACTGATTTTTTTTGTAATCATCTTCGTTATTTTGATTTACATAGTTAAGAATTCTTACTAAATATTAGGATGTAACGATTGTTAAACATTAGTTAAGATAAAAAAAAAGACAACCATTAGGTTGTCTTTTAAATATAATTATAACAATATGTTACTTATTTTATTTTAGCAATAATTGCATTGAATGTTTCGCTAGGACGCATCGCTTTGCTAACTAACGCAGGAGTTGGCTGGTAATAACCACCAAGTGTTTGAGGCTTTCCTTGTGCACCAATTAATTCTGCATCAATTTTAGCTTCGTTAGCTTCAAATTCAGCAGCGATTGGAGCGAAGATAGCTTTCAATTCTGCATCTTTATTTTGAGCAGCCAAAGCCTGAGCCCAATAAAATGCAAGATAGAAATGAGATCCACGGTTGTCAATCTGGCCTATTTTACGAGCTGGAGATTTGTCATTAGCTAAGAATTTGTCGTTAGCCTGATCTAAAGTTTCAGATAAAACAATTGCTTTAGAATTGTCTAAAGTTTGTCCTAAATGCTCTAATGAAGCACCAAGTGCTAAAAATTCTCCTAATGAATCCCAACGTAAATATCCTTCTTCTGTAAATTGCTCAACGTGTTTAGGAGCAGAACCTCCAGCACCAGTTTCGAACAATCCACCACCATTCATTAATGGAACAATAGATAACATTTTAGCTGAAGTTCCTAATTCTAAAATTGGGAATAAGTCAGTTAAATAATCACGTAAAACGTTTCCGGTTACTGAGATAGTATCTAAACCTTTGATGATTCTGTCCAAAGTAAATTCAGTTGCAGCAATCGGATTTAAGATGCGGATATCTAAGTTTACAGTATTATAATCTTTTAAGTATTTTTGAACTTTTACAATCAATTCTCTGTCGTGTGCTCTGTTTTCGTCTAACCAGAAAACAGCAGGAGTATCAGATAAACGAGCTCTGTTTACAGCCAATTTAACCCAGTCCTGAATAGGAGCATCTTTCGCCTGACACATTCTGAAAATATCATTTGTCTCAACGTTTTGTTCCATTAAAACATTTCCGTTGGTGTCAACAACACGAACAACTCCATCTCCTTTAATTTGGAAAGTTTTGTCATGAGATCCGTATTCTTCCGCTTTTTGAGCCATTAAACCAACGTTAGGAACACTTCCCATTGTTTTAGGATCAAAAGCACCGTGTTTTTTACAGAAATCAATTGTAGCAGTATAAAGTCCAGCGTAAGAACGGTCTGGAATGATAGCGATAGTGTCTTGTTGTTTTCCTTCTTTATTGTACATCTGTCCAGAAGTACGGATCATCGCTGGCATAGAAGCATCAACGATTACATCAGAAGGAACATGTAAGTTTGTAATTCCTTTATCAGAATTAACCATTGCCAATGCTGGTCCGTTTTCGATAGCTTTAGTAATATCAGCTTCAACTTCAGCTTGCTCAGGTCTTCCTGCAATTTTTGCGTAGATATCACCTAAACCATTTCTTGTATCAATGTTTAATTCATTAAATAAAGCTTCGTATTTTTTGAAAAGATCAGCAAAATAAACTTCAACGATAGCGCCGAAGATAATTGGATCTGAAACTTTCATCATTGTCGCTTTCAAGTGAACAGAAAGTAATAAACCTTCTTTTTTGGCATCAGCAATTGCTTCCGCAGCAAAAGATTTTAATTTGTTCACACTTAAAACAGAACTGTCGATTATTTCTCCTGTTTTAAGAGGAGTACTTGCTTTAATAACAGTAGTTGTACCGTCTTTAGCAACGAATTCAATTTTTACATCATTAGTTTCAGCAACAGTAAGTGATTTTTCACTTCCGTAGAAATCACCATTTGACATTGAAGCTACCTTAGTTTTTGAGTCAGCAGACCAAGCACCCATAGAGTGTGGATTTGCTTTTGCAAAGTTTTTAACCGCTCTTGGCGCTCTACGGTCAGAGTTTCCCTCACGTAAAACAGGGTTTACAGCAGAACCTAAAACTTTAGAATATTTTGCTTTAATTTCCTTTTCAGCATCATTTTGAGGCTCTTCAGGGAAATCAGGGATTTTGTAACCATGAGACTGTAATTCTGTAATCGCCGCTTTTAATTGCGGTACGGATGCAGATACGTTTGGCAATTTAATAATGTTAGCTTCAGGTTGTGTTGCTAATTGACCAAGTTCAGATAATGCATCTCCCGTTTTTTGAGCATCTGTTAAAACCTCAGGAAAATTAGATAAAATTCTACCTGCTAACGAAATGTCTCTGGTTTCAATAGCAATCCCAGCCGTAGCAGTAAATGCCTGAACAATTGGTAACAAAGAATAAGTCGCTAATAGAGGCGCCTCATCAGTTAAGGTGTAAAAAATTTTTGAATTCTGTGTCATTTTTTTTTTTTTTTATAATCGTATCGTCAAAGGATGACGATGGAAAAGGTATAGTCGGCTCAAAATGAGCGGAGCAAATATAATAAAATCAGTCCGAAAACGGTGTAGTTTTAGAGAGAAATACAGGATTTATCAGATTGTTATTTTGGAATCTTTAAATTGTCAAATCGATGATTTTGATATTAAAATTTTACGGTTTTGATATTTTAAAAATTAGGCATAAAAAAAAACTCGTTTCAAATGATATGAAACGAGTTTTTTATAACAAAGAGATAAATGATTATCTTCTTTTATCTTTAATCTTAGCTTTTTTACCAGTAAGTTCTCTGAAGTAGAAAATTCTAGCTCTACGTACAGCACCTTTCTTGTTGATTTCAATTTTTTGTAAAGCTGGCAAGTTTACTGGGAAGATACGCTCAACTCCAACTGCTCCTGACATTTTACGAATAGTAAAAGTTTCTGTGTTACCAGAACCTCTTCTTTGAATAACAACTCCTTTAAAAAACTGAGTTCTTGTTTTTTCACCCTCTTTAATTTCGTAGAAAACTGTGATAGTATCTCCAGCTCCGAAAACAGGGAAATCTTTTTTAGCAACTAATTCGGTTTGAACGAATTTCATTAAATCTGCCATGATATCTTATAATTATGGTTTTATAATAGAGCAACATTCACGGATCTCGCCAGAGGTTAGTCTAATTCGGGTGCAAATGTAATTAAAAAAAAGTAAATTCCAATAAAAATAAATTCCAAATTCCAATTTCATAACTAGTTGAGCAATTGGGATTTGGAATTTTAAAATTTGGAATTTATTTTAAAAATTTATTCCAATAAATCAGGACGTCTATTCTTTGTATGCTCATAAGCCATATCCTCACGCCATTTATCAATTTTGGCAAAGTGACCGCTCGTCAAAACTTCTGGGACTTTCCATCCTTTATAATCGGCAGGTCTTGTATATATAGGTCCTGAAAGCAAATTATCCTGAAAACTATCTGTCAAAGCGGAAGTTTCATCACTTAAAACGCCGGGAATTAATCGGATCAAAGCATCTGATAAAACCAAAGCTCCTAATTCTCCTCCAGATAAAACATAATCTCCAATAGAAATTTCTTTGGTAATAAAATGATCGCGAACACGCTGATCTACACCTTTATAATGTCCGCATAAAATGATAATGTTTTCATACATCGACATCGTGTTGGCCATTTTTTGATTTAGCGTTTCTCCATCTGGTGACATGTATATGATTTCATCGTATTCACGTTGACTTTTCAAATGTGTAATACAGTCGTCAATGGGTTGCACGGTCATTACCATTCCGGCACCACCTCCAAACGGATAATCATCGACACTTTTTTGTTTGTTGGTAGTGTAATCACGTAAATTATGAAAATGTACTTCGACTAAACCTTTATCAATGGCACGTTTCATAATTGAAGCCTCAAAAGGGCTTCTTAATAATTCTGGTAAAATCGTTATAATGTCAATTCGCATTGTTTTTCTTCAAAAGTTCAAGATTGCAAAGATACAAAGTAAATAATTGAGAATTTGAAAAAAACAAATGTCAAATGTTTATCACAATTATTTGCATAAATGCATATTTTTCGTATTTTTTTGTTGTCATTGGCATTATTTATATTTTAATTTTTTATGGAAATTTCTTTCAATTTTTATTATATTTAAACCCTTTAATTATTGATTTGTAGTAATTTAAAAGTAAAAACTAATGAAAAAAGTTAGCGTACTAATAGTTATGGCTTTCATAATTATTTCCTGTAACAATCAAAATGAACCAAAAAGTATTGATACTTCAAAAAACGAAAAAATAGTAAATCAGTATTTTGAGTATTTCAATAGTCATAATTGGAAAAAGATGGCTGAAATGTATAGTGAAACGGCTGATTTTAAAGATCCTTCTTTAGGAAAAGGAATCGTAAAACAAACCCGCAAACAAACGGAAGATAAATATGCCGAGTTAAATGAAATTTTTCCGGATTTGCATGATAAGGTTATCCAAATTTATCCATCAGGGGAAAATCATCTAGTTGTAGAGTTTATTTCAACAGGAACAGCACCTGATAATTCAAAATTAGAGTTACCTATTTGTACTGTTTTCACGATTGAGAACGGATTAATTACCAAAGATTTTACTTATTTTGATAACTTTCAGGCAGATACAACTAAAAAATAAAAGAATAAATTGACAATGCCAAAATCAATAAAAATCTTCGCCATAACAGGCAGTACAAGAAAGAATTCAAGCAATTACAAAATCTTAAAATACATTTCGGAAAATATTAAAACAGATTTTGAAGTTGAAATATTTGAAGATTTAGATGAGTTGCCACATTTTACCCCCGATTTAGATATAGAAAATGCACCGGAAAAAATTATTTCCTTCAGAAATAAAATTGCTCAGGCCGACGGAATCATAATCTGTACTCCTGAATATGTTTTTAGTTTACCAGGAAGTTTGAAAAATGCATTGGAGTGGTGTGTTTCTACCATAATATTCTCAAAAAAGAAAGTCGGATTGATTACCGCTTCTGCTTCTGGAGAAATGGCACATGACCAATTAATTTTGATAATAAGAACTTTAGAAGCGCAATTTGAAGATGAAAATTTGCTTCTAATACAAGGTGTTCGTGGGAAAATTGATGAAGAAGGAAAAATTATAAATGATGAAACACTTGCTGCTCTTAATAAATTCATCACGAATTTTGAAAATCAATTTTTAACTGAAATGTAATAGCATTTCAATAAAAAGAGTAGATTTACTTTTGGATTTTTTAAATAAAAAAATGGTTACGAGAAGAAACTTCATTATAAATACGAGCTTGGCCGCAACAGCAGTTTTAGCTTTACCATCATTTGCCTTTGCCATGAATAAAAAAGAAATAGGTTTGCAGTTATACACCTTACGTGATGAACTTCCAAAAGATGTAAAATCAACTTTAGAGAAAGTTGCAAAAGCTGGATATACAACTGTCGAAACTTACGGTTTTTCTATAAAAGATCAATTTTGGGGACTCGCTCCAATTGAACTTAAAAAAATCTTAGATGCAAATAAGTTAAAAGCCGTTAGCGGACATTATAATCTGGGAAGCTTTTTATATGATGGGAATTTAGAAGAAGTTAAAGCTGCAATCGAAGCGGCTAAAATTTTAAAAAATGAATATTTAACCGTTCCCTGGGTTGATGAACCTTTTAGAAATGATTTTCATAAGATTGCCGCTCGTTTAAACGAAGCTGCAAAAATGTGTGCGGATGCGGGTTTAAAACTAGCGTATCATAATCATGATTTCGAATTTAAAACTCACGATGGTGTTACAGGTTATGAGATTCTATTGAAGGAAACGGATAAAAATTTAGTTTCTTTTGAATTGGATTTATATTGGGTAGTACGTTCAGGAAATGATCCGCTTAAATTATTTAAGGAAAATCCGGGACGCTTTACATTGTGGCATGTCAAAGATATGGACAAAGTAAATCCTGCTCTGAATACTGAGATTGGTTCAGGTTCTATTGATTTTAAACCCTTTTTTGCAGCAGCAAAACAATCCGGAATGATTCATTTTTTTGTTGAACAGGAGAATAACTATGTTCCAAATTCTTTTGAATCTATTAAAACAAGCTGTGAATTTATTTCAAAAAAAATAATCTAATACGAATTTATGAAGAAACTGCTTTTGCTGTTTTTACTGTTTTTGGTGGTTCTTTGTTCATGTCAATCAGATAAAAAAGAACATTCAAGCCCAAAACCACAATCAAATTCAGAAGAAAATTTACCGCTGCAGCCTTATTTTGCAGCCATTCAAATTAATGATGTTAAGCTTGAGGAACCTGCTTTTGGTGAGTGGCTGGATACGCATAAAGAAAAAGGACAGAGTTTTAAACAGTTCCTAAAAACACCTCATATTGTTCCATCCAAAGAAGAGAATATTATCTATTTAAAACCTATCGGAAAATTTAATTCGGTGCAATTAAAACAAATTGAATTAGTCCGTCAGTATTTGCAGATTTTTTTTCAATTAGAAACAAAGGTTTTAGAAAATGTTTCAAATGATATTATTCCTAACAATGCCAGACGAATTGGCGACGTAGGACAAGAACAATTTTTGGCAGGTTATATTTTAAACGATGTTCTGAAAGAAGAAAAAACGCATAAAGGAATTGCTTTAATGGCAATAACAGAAAAAGATCTATATCCCAAACCAGAATGGAATTATGTTTTTGGACTGGCCTCTTACCGAGATAAAATTGCAGTAAGTTCTATTTACAGAATGCAACAAGAAGCTGATTTTAATTTATGTTTAGATCGATTGTTGAAAATATGTTCTCATGAAATCGGACATATGTTTGGTCTACATCATTGTATTAATGCTAATTGCGTGATGAATGGCACCAATAGCATGCCGGAAACAGACAGACATTTTATAAGATTGTGTTCTCTCTGTCAAAGAAAGTTAAATTCCGGATTTAAGTACGATAATAAAAAACGATTAGTAGAATTAGAAAAGTATTTTAAGGAAAACAATTTAGCTGAGGGAATAGAGTTAATGGAGAAAGACCTGAAAAATATTCAATAAAGAAAAAAGTTAATAAAATAGAATGAGTATGCAAAGTTTTGGATCAAGCAAAGAATTTATAAAAGGGGATGATATAGAGTGGGAAGTAGTTGGTGAAGGAATCAAACGTAAAATTCTGGCCTACGATGATCGTGTTATGTTGGTCAATGTTCATTTTGAAAAAGGCGGAATTGGTACTCTGCACGAACATTATCATACTCAGGTAACTTATGTTTCAAGTGGTAAATTTGATGTTACAATTTCCGGCGTTACCCAAACATTAAAAGAAGGCGATAGCTTTTATATTCCGCCTCACGCAATTCATGGTGTTGTTTGTTTGGAAGACGGAATGTTAACCGATGTATTTAGTCCGATTCGTGAAGATTTTATGAAAAAATAAAAGGGTGGAACTCAATATAATTTCTAAAATACCAACCTGATTTGAGCTTAACGTTGAAAAATTTATACTTTTTTTAAAGTTTTGATTACAATTAGATTGGTATTTTTGCAAAATGAATTTATCCAAAACGAATGTCTTATTTATGGCAGCTTGCACTGGACTTATAGTTGCAAATCTGTATTACTGCCAACCTTTAATTGTTTTAATTGCCAACGAATTTAAAATCCCTGAAGCCAGCGCGGGAACAATAACCTATCTGACTCAGGCCGGTTATGCGATTGGTTTATTTTTCATGGTTCCTCTTGGTGATAAACTGGAACGTAAAAAGCAAATTTTAATAACCACTTTTGCTTCTGTAATTGCTTTAATCTTAGCAGCTACAGCGAAAAGTTTCTTTCTTTTGCAAGTTGCTTCTTTGTTAATCGGAATTACTTCAATTGTCCCACAACTTATTTTGCCTTTGGCTGCTTCGTTAAGTTCTGTAGAACAACGCGGAAAAGTTATCGGAACCATTATGAGCGGTTTATTGGTTGGGATTTTACTTTCCCGAACTTTAAGCGGTTTTATTGGTCAAATTTTGGGTTGGAGATCGATGTTTTATATCGCTGCCGGAATTTGCCTTTTAATCTTTTTTGTGATTCAGAATAAATTCCCTGTTAATAAACCTCAGTTTCAGGGAACTTATGGACAATTAATTCAGTCGCTTTTTACCTTAATAAAAACACAACCCATTTTACGTGAAGCAACGATAATCAATGTATTTAGCTTTGCACAATTCGGAGCTTTCTGGACCACAATGGTTTTATTACTGTCAGGAGAACCTTTTCATTTTAATAGTGCAACAATTGGTTTATTCGGAATTGTAGGGGCATCAGGTGCTTTAGCTGCGCCATTAGTTGGAAGATTAGGAGATAAAGGCAGTTCCAGAGTTGCAGTTGGATATGGCTGTTTATTGATATTATTAAGCTTTATCATTTTTTATTTTTCAATAGAAAGTGTCATCGGAATTGCAATTGGAATTGTATTTATTGACATCGGAATTCAGGGCGTTCATATTTCAAATCAAACCAGAGTTTATTCATTACTTCCGGAAGCCCGAAACAGATTAAATACGGTATTTATGTCGTTTAGCTTTTTGGGAACTGCTGCAGGATCTGCTTACGGATTATTTTTGTGGAAATTGGGTGGATGGCATGCTGTAGCTATCGGTTGTGTGGTTTTGTCATTATTAGCATTAACTGTTTATAGTCTCACATATAAATCAAAATCTAAAAAAGAGATAAAAAATTAATTCGTAAATTTGCAATCAAAATTAAAAATAACAACATGGAAAACGGAATATACGCTAAATTCAACACAAGCAAAGGTTCGATTTTAGTAAAACTAACACACGATTTAACACCAGGAACCGTAGGGAATTTTGTAGCTCTTGCAGAAGGAAATATGGAAAATAAAGTAAAACCTCAGGGACAAAAATTCTATGATGGATTAAATTTTCACAGAGTTATTCCTGATTTTATGATCCAGGGAGGATGTCCTAAAGGAACAGGAACAGGAGATCCAGGATACAAATTTGATGATGAATTTCACCCAAGTTTGAAACACGATCGTCCGGGAGTTTTAGCAATGGCTAACTCAGGACCTGCAACTAATGGTTCTCAATTTTACATCACGCACGTTCCAACTTCTTGGTTAGACGGAAAACATACTGTTTTTGGTCATGTGATCGAAGGTCAGGATGTAGTTGACGCTGTTGCTCAAGGTGATGCTCTTGAAACATTAGAAATCATCAGAGTTGGAGAAGAAGCTCAAAAATGGAATGCAATTGAAGCTTTTGTTGGTTTAAAAGGCGCTCGTCTAAAAAGAGATGCAGCTTTAAAAGCAGAATCTGAAGCAAAAATGGAGCAATTAGCTGCTGGTTTTGATAAAACGGATAGTGGTTTACGTTACAAAATGATCCAAAAAGGAGACGGTAAAAAAGCGGAAGCTGGAAAAACGGTTGCTGTTCATTATGAAGGTTCATTAGAAAACGGAAAAGTTTTTGATTCTTCTTACCCAAGAAAAAAACCAATCGAATTTAGATTAGGTCAGGGTCAGGTTATTGAAGGATGGGATGAAGGTATTGCTTTATTGCAAGTTGGAGACAAAGCTCGTTTTGTTATTCCTTCTGATTTAGCATATGGACCATCTGGTGCAGGAGGGGTTATTCCACCACACGCAACTTTGATTTTTGACGTTGAATTAATGGAAGTAAAATAAGTTTTATAGACAATTAGTATTGTTTTAAATAATATCCCATATGCCACGGCATGTGGGATTTTTTTGTTTTCAAAATGAAATAAAAAAAAACACCTTCATGATGAGGTGTTTCAAAAATTATAAATTGGCTAAAGTACTATTATCAATAGCAATTATTTTTAAAGTTTTTATTCCTGCTGGCAATTCCCAATCAACCTGATCGTTTTCTTTAAATCCAATGATAGCCACGCTTAACGGTGCTAAAATGGAGATTTTTCTTTTGGTAACATTGGCTAACGATGGCAGAACAATCTGAACTTTCATTTGCTTGTTTGCTTTTACATCTTCAATGGTAACGTGCGAACCGATTCGGATAATGGAACTGTCTAAAGTGTTTTCTTTGCTAATAATGGCGCGATCCAATTCTTGCGAAAGCTGACCGACTTCTTTAGCATTTGTTTCGTTTTTACTTTTTAAAATCAGCTCTCTTAAAAGTTGATAATCTGTTTTACAGAAAATAGGTGTTGGTTTCATATTCTAAAATATTAATTTATTAAACGTTGATTATAAGTATATGTAGATATTCTCAATTTGTACAAATTGAAATTTAAAATGGTTTGTTTTTGGAAAAATCGAATAAAATGAAAGCAATTATTTATTTGAAGAAAATGAATCTTTCAAATAAAATAAATAGTAAAATTTGGTAAAAATCCTCCGCCTTAAAGAAGAAATGAAGTAGACGGAGGCCTAATTAATAAAGGCCTTGTTGTGTGAAATAATTATAACAGCAATTGGTTTTCTCTTTAAAGAAAACAACAATATAGAAGCTGTAAATAATATAATAGTCACCATCATAAAAGTAATAGAATTGTAAAGATAACTAAACTAGATTAAAAACTAGTTTATTTCCATTTGATACTGCAACCAACACTTGGTTTTTGCTGCTCATTCAAACTTCTGTTGTAAATCAAAGCATCAATGGCACTTCGCAGATCGCTTCCGCTTAACGGAATTCCATTACTCGGTCTGGAATCATCTAATTGGCCGTGATAAAATAAACGATCCTGATTGTCATAGAGAAAAAAATCAGGTGTACAGGCTGCCTCATAAGCTTTAGCAACTTCTTGTGTTTCATCAAACAAATAAGGAAAATCTATCTTGTTTTCAAAAGCAAACTCAGTCATCAATTCTGGAGAATCTTCAGGATATTTTTCAATGTCGTTACTCGAAATAGCAACTAATCCCAATCCTTGAATACGATAATCATTGGTAATCATGATAATTTCTTTGAGAACGTGAAGCACAAAAGGACAATGGTTGCACATAAAAATAACAAGTGTTCCTTTTGATCCTTGTACATCTTCAAACGAATATTCATTATTAGAATTGGTGTCTTTTAGATGAAAGTCTGGAGCAATGGTTCCAAGCGGAATCATATTTGAAGGAGTTCGTGCCATTTTTCTAAAGAATTAGTTGTTCAAAAATAACTTTTAATTCTGTAAAAGAAAGACCACAATAGAAAAAATGTATCCAAAGAAGTTTTCCCCGGAAAATTAAACCTCTTTGGATATAAATTAAGTTTTTTTATGAGTTTAGAAAATTTAGTAAATCTTCATTTAAACGATCTTTTGCTGTGTAGAACAAGCCATGTGGAGCACCTTCATACACAATAAAAGTATTATTGGATATAGCTTCTGCTGTCTTTTTTGAACTTACTTCAATAGGAACATTTTTGTCATCGTCGCCATGAATAATTAAAGTGGGAACTTTTATAGTGTGAAGTTCGTCTCTAAAATCTGTACTAGATAAAGATTCGGCACATTTTAGTGTTGCTCTTGGCGAAGCAGCCGAACAAAGCTTTGTAAAATATTCAAGTAAAGGAGTACTTAAAGGTTTGTTAATTATAGTAACGCCAAAGAATATTTTACCAAAATTTTCAAGAAAACCTATTCTGTCCTCTCTAATGGCAGCTGCTGTAGCTTCTCCTTTTTCTTTTGGACGCCCTTCTGGATTGTCATCCGTTTTTGCTAAAAATGGAATTATGGATGAAATTAAAGCGGCTTTCGTGACACCTTTTCCACCGTGACGGCTAAAGTAACGAACTACTTCGCCGCCTCCCATAGAAAACCCTACTAGTGTTGCATTTTCTAATTGGAGCTGTTCAATAATTTCGCTCAAGTCATCAGCTAATGTATCGTAGTCATAACCATCCCAGGGTTGCGATGATTTACCGAAACCACGACGGTCGTAGGCAATAACTCTATAATTATTTTGAACTAGGAACTCAATTTGATATTCCCACATTTCATTAGACAATGGCCAGCCGTGAATTAAAATTACAGGTTTGCCTTTTCCGTAATCTTTTACATAAAGCTGTACATTTTTGGCCGTTCTTATGTATTTATCAGTATTTTGTTCGTGGATATCAAATTCAAAATCTTTAAGAGAGTGGTCGCTGTTGAGTATCGTATTTTCCATTTCTATATTTCTTTATGAGTTAGCTTAAACTGTTGTCTTGTAAATTTAGAAACGGAGTTTAAAAAAATGGTTATAGAATTAAGGATAATAATTACAAAATTAATAGGTTTGTAATTCAACAATATTGAAAATAAAATGGATTTAACCTGGAATGAATTTGAAAGAACTGAAATGCGTGTAGGAACCATAATCGATGTAAATGATTTTCCGGAGGCAAGAAAACCGGCTTATCAGCTAACAATTGATTTTGGTGTTGAGATTGGTGTCCGAAAATCATCGGCACAAATAACGGTTCATTATAAAAAAGAAGATTTAGTAAACCGACAAATTATTGCTGTAGTCAATTTTCCTAAGAAACAAATAGGAAAGTTCATGAGCGAATGTCTGGTTCTTGGTGCAATAGGCAAGGAGGGAGATGTAATTTTATTAGCTCCTGATTTTAAGATTGAAAATGGACTTAGAATAGGATAATTAGTTTTCAGTCTCAGTTCCCAGACTGAAAACTGAGACTGAAAACTAAGAAATTTTCTCAATTAACTGTTGTAAAATCAATTGTCCTTCTTCCCAATATTTTAAATCAGAATCAGAGTTGATATGCCCTTTCTGACCCACATTTACAAAATCACTTCCCCATTTTTCAGCCAAAAATTGTTTTCTTTCAAAAGAAGCGTAAGGGTCATTTTCGCTTGCAACAACAATGGAAGGAAAAGGTAATTTTGAAGTTGGAATCGGAGAAAAATTACGGGTACATTCTGGAGTATGTTGAGGTGAATCAACATCGGCAGGTGCTACTAACAAAGCGCCTACAATATTTTTATTGCTATTGGCTTGAGCCCAATGCAATACCAATGAAACAGCTAAACTGTGTGCTACAAGAATAGTGGGTTGATTGAGTTTAGCGATTTCCTCATTTAATCTTGCAAGCCATTCTTCGTGAACAGGTTCGTCCCAGTTGTCCTGAACTAATCTAATCGAGTTTTCAAATTTTTTATGCCAAAAGGTTTGCCAGTGTTTATCACCTGAATTTCCAAGTCCGGGTAATATTAATAATTTTGTTTCCATTGCCGTGGATTTGATTAATTATTTTTTAGTTTGTTTCTCTTTAATAATGCGGTTTACTTCGTTTACCAGTAACGGAAAACCAGGCTCCGTCATTCCGTGACCATAACCGTCCAATTCGTAAAGTTTTGTTTCTTTGTGTCCAACTAGCTTCATCATACGTTCCATGTAAGCGTTTTCTTCATAGCGGCCTAACATTTCCATTTCACGATCTCCCGTAATTAATAAAAGCGGAGAAGCATCGGCACGAACATGAAATAAAGGTGCAAAAGCATCAATAGTCGGTTGTTTTTCCGGAATTCCATTTTCTCTTCTAATTTCAAAATGGGTGATACATTGTGCGCTAAGCGGAATAAGTCCGGCAATTTTATTAGCATCTATTCCTTCTTTTTGCAGCCATTTTTTATCTAAGCCATTCATCAAAGCCAAATAGGCACCTGCAGAATGCCCAGAAACAAAAATTTGAGAAGTTTCGCCACCATAACCAGCAATATTGTTGAAGGCCCAGGCAATAGCCGCCGCGGCATCTTCAATAGCTTTTTCTGCTTTAACTTTTGGCGATAATCTGTAACCAACACCAATAATCGCAAAACCTTTATTTTTTAATGCTTCTGGAATTTCCTTGTTTCCGCCGGTTAAACCTCCACCATGAAACCAAACAATTGTTGTAAAACCTTTGCTGTTTTTAGGATAATAAATATCCAAAACACATCTTTCATTGATATAACTATCCGATTTATTTATTGCTGTACTATAATATTGAATATTGGTTTTAGTATCATATTCTGTCTTTTGTGCGAAAGAAAAAAGTGTAATAATAAGTAAACAAAATGAGAGTGCTATTTTTTTCATAGTATAAGTATTATTCAATTTTAAAATCACCTTCTAAGCCATTTTCAGCATGTGAAGCTATCCAAACTTTGAAATCGCCAGGCTCTGTTTTTAATTCCATTTGATCATTATAAAAGGCAAGGTCTGAAACCGGAATTGAAAATTGAACTGTTCTGGATTCCTTCGGTTTTAATTCGATTTGTATAAAATCTTTCAGTTCTCTGACAGGTCTTACAATACTTCCGGTAATGTCACGAACATACAATTGAACTGTTTCTGTTCCTGTAGTGTTTCCTGTATTGGTAATTAAGGAAGAAACATTTAATTTGTCATTATTCTTAAGACTAGTTTTTTCTATTTTTAAATTTTCATAGGAGAACGTTGTATAACTCAATCCAAACCCGAAAGGGAATTGCGGTTCGTAACCTGCATCAAGATAGTGGGAATTATTTCCTAAAGAACTTTGCCAGGCCTCAACAGGGATGTCCTGAATAGCCACAAAAGTTTTAGGATCTGCAGGTCGTCCTGTAGTAGGGTGGTTATAGTAAATAGGAATTTGTCCCACTTCCTTCGGCCATGTTACTGGTAGTTTTCCTGATGGATTTGCTGTTCCAAGAAGCAAATCTGAAATTGCTGGACCCGCCATCGTTCCCGGATGCCATGCTATCAATACGGCATTGACTTTTGGTAAAACAGCGCCCAAAGTAATTGGTCTTCCTGCCATTAATATTAATACAATTGGTTTTCCTGTTTTTTGTAATTCGGCGATTAATTTTTCCTGCAAACCAGGTAAATTAATGTTGGCTCTTGAATGTGCCTCGCCAGATAAAATAGCTTCTTCGCCGGCAAAGAATAATATGATGTCTGATTTTTTAGCTTCTGCTATTGCGGCAGAAAAACCTTCCTCAGATAAGGATCTGCTGTGCGAAAGTCCGGAAGCGTATAAAACGTTATTTTGTCCAAAACTATTTTGTAATGCTTTTAATGGAGTTTGCGAATCCTCTTTATTTCCGTCAAAAATCCATGTTCCTAATTGTTCTCTAGAGGCATCTGCCAATGGACCAATAACAGCTATTTTTTGACTAGATTTTAAGGGAAGGATTTGATTTTCGTTTTTTAAGAGAACACAACTTTTAATAGCTGCATTTTTCGCCGTTTGTAAAGCATTGGCAGTTAATAATGAAAATTTTTCGCGGTCTTTAAAATAAGGATTTTCAAAAATTCCAGCTCTAAATTTGATTCTTAAGATATTACGAACCATTTCGTTCAATTGCTTTTCAGAAACTTTCTTTTCAGCTATTAATGTTTTTAGATGATGGGCATAGGATAAACTGGTCATTTCCATGTCAAGCCCGGCAGAAGCAGATTTTAAAGCTGCATCCTTTTCATCGGCTGCAAAACCATGTGGAATCATTTCAGTAACCGAATTCCAGTCGCTTACTACAAAGCCATCGTATTTCCATTCCTCGCGTAATATTTTTTTAAGTAAAAAACGATTTCCTGATGCCGGAACGCCATTTAAGTCATTAAAAGAAGTCATAAAAGTGGCTACTCCGGCTTTTGCGGCTGCCTCAAAAGGTTTTAGATACACATTTCGAAGTAAAGATTCAGACATGCTCACAGTGTTGTAATCTCGTCCGCCTTCTGCCGCGCCATAAGCAGCAAAATGTTTAGCGCAGGCCAAAATTTGTCCGGGAACAGCCGGGTCATTTCCCTGAAATCCCTTAACATAGGCTACTCCCAGTCTCGAGGCTAATAGAGGATCTTCTCCAGGTGATTCTGCGATTCTACCCCAACGGGCATCTCTTGCAATATCAACCATTGGCGCATAAGTCCAGTTAATGCATCTGGAATACGATTCATTGGCGGCAATCTTTGATGTTTCTTCCACTAACTCCATATCCCATGAAGCGGCTAGTCCCAGAGGAATCGGAAAAATAGTTTTGTATCCGTGAATAACATCCCTTCCAAATAATAACGGAATATGATTTGGACTTTCTTCAACTGCGATTTTTTGTATTTCAAAAACCAGATTAGGTTCAGTAAGGTTTAAGATGGCTCCAACTAATCCTTTTCGAACATCATTTTTAAGTTCATCAGATAAACCTTTACTTCGACTTGATGTTCCTTTTAAGCATGCCTGGCCAATTTTTTGATCCAAAGTCATGTTTTTTATGATTTTGTCGATCTTTTTTTCTGTGTCTAAAGTGGTTTTTTGACTGTATGAAAAAGAAATCGAGAGAAGAAAAAGTAAGTAATAAAGTGGTTTTTTGATTAATGTTTTCAATGTTAGTTTTTTAGACTTACAATATATAAAAAAAGTCCAAAATGCAGGACATATTGGACTTGTACTTTTTAAAAAGTTATGTGGGACTAAATATCATCAAAATCAATATCTGTAAAGCTAGATCTTTGTCCTTCAGGTTTATCAGAACCGTATTCTTTTTTAAAATCTTTTTGATGTCTTTCAGAGATTACTTCCTCGCCTTTGTGGTTCAAGACGTATGAAGTCATTTCTTCTAGTATTTCGGCAAAAGCTCCAAAATCTTCTTTATACAAATAAATTTTGTGTTTTTTAAAATGAAAAGAACCATCTTCTTCAGTAAATTTTTTACTTTCGGTAATTGTGATATAATAATCGTCAGCCTTAGTAGCTCTTACATCAAAGAAATAAGTTCTCCTCCCTGCTCGTAATACTTTAGAAAAGATCTCTTCTTTTTCTAACATGTCATTTTCTCTCATAATACGTTCTATCATTTTTGGAATTAATAGTACTCAAAAATCATAAAAAATTATCTATTACACAACAATTAAAGTAATTCTTTTTCCGAAAGTTGTTTTAAATATAAAGATGCGTAATAACCTTCCTGATTTATTAATTGATTATGAGAACCTTGTTGAATAATTTTACCATCTTCTAAAATGATAATTTTGTCCGCATTTTTAGCAGAAGAAACTCTGTGACTGACAATAATTGTGGTTTTATCTTTGCAAATTTCGAATAGATTGTTCAAAATATTTTCTTCGGTTTCAGTATCGACTGCAGACAAACAATCATCAAAAAGTAAAATGGCAGGATTTTTAATAATTGCTCTCGCAATAGATACACGTTGCTTTTGTCCGCCTGAAAGTGTGATTCCTCTTTCTCCTAAAACAGTATCGTATTGTTTGTTAAAGGCAATAATATTGTCGTGAACAACCGCACTTTTTGCGGCATCCATCACTTCTTCATCAGTAGCATTCTGATTACCAAATTTGATATTATTTTTAATGGTATCTGAGAATAAAAAAGCATCCTGAGGTACAATTCCGATGTTATTTCGAAGATCGTTTAAGTTCAGAGTGCTAATTTCATTTTGGTCAATCGTGATTCTTCCATCGGTAACATCATACAAACGAGAGATCAAAGATAAAATGGTTGATTTTCCAGAACCGGTTTTTCCTAAAATAGCTAAAGTTTCTCCTTTTTTTACAGTGAAAGTTACATTTTTCAACGCTTCAATATTAGTGTCTTCATAAGTATAACTTACGTTTTCAAAAGCAATAGAACCCTGAATATCGGATGAATTTTCGTTGTTGTTTTTGATTTCGGGTTCAATTTTCAAAAATTCATTCAAACGTTTTTGAGAAGCTTCTGCTTCCTGAACCATTGACGAAACCCATCCTAAAGAAGCAACGGGCCAGGTTAACATATTTACGTATAATATGAATTCGGCAATAGTTCCGATATTTGGAATAGTTCCGTTAATGTACATCACACCTCCAAAATAAATCACAACCAAATTACTGATTCCGATCAGGGCAATCATCAAAGGGCCAAATAACGATTGCACTTTGGCTAAATCCAAACTTTTCTTTTTGCTTTCATCGGCAAGGGCCACCATATTATTTTGGTGTTGATTTTCTAATGAATACGCTTTTATAACACGAATTCCAGAAAATATTTCCTGAGAGAAACTGGAAACTTTAGATAAATATTGTTGAAAAGTAGTACTTCGTTTATTGATTTCTGAACTCAGTTTAAAAATACAATACGAAAGAATCGGTAAAGGCAAAATAGTATAAAGCGTCAATAAAGGCGAAACATTATACATATATATAATAACGATGGCAAAACGAATAAAGGTATTAATCGTGTACATAACAGCCGGACCCACATACATACGAACTTTTGAAACGTCTTCACTGATACGGTTCATTAAATCTCCGGTACGGTTTTGTTTGTAAAAATTCTGAGAAAGATTTTCGTACTGCCTGAAAACTTCATTTTTCAAATCAAATTCAATATGGCGTGACATTACGATTAAAGTCTGGCGCATTAAGAAAGTTAAAAAGCCTGCAACAATAGTAGTGGCTATGATTAGCAGTACGTTATGAATTAAATCCTGGCGATAAGAATCAATTATTACCTTTGAAGATTGTTGTACTTCTGGTAATTTATCAAACTTTTCAATTGCGTTTAATGACTTGCTAATCAGCTTGGGTGTAAACAGTGAAAAAATTTGTGCGATAATGGTTATTAAAATTCCAAGTATGAAACTGTATTTATATTTGATGAAATATTTGTTTAAATAGCGTAATTCTTTCATTTTTTTAAGAGATTCAATGTTGAAATGTTTTGGAATTGCAAATTATCTTCAATAAAAAGTAATTAAAGATATCATTAATTCAAAACAAATTTATTGTAAAATTGTTATTTTAAAGATAAAAAATTAGCACATGTGTATTTTTTATTTATGTTTGAGATGTCTTTTTGACAAATTCATAATTTTAACTAATAAACAACTAGCGCTATGGATGCAACTTTCGCAACTGGAAAGGAACTTCAAAAAATGGATCCTGTTTTTGGTCAATTATCTTTTGATGATCACGAACAAATTGTATTTTGCAATGACAAAGATACAGGTTTAAAAGCAATTATTGGTATTCATAACTCTGTTATGGGGCCTGCTTTAGGAGGTACCAGAATGTGGAATTACAATACTGAATGGGAAGCTTTGAATGATGTTTTACGTCTTTCAAGAGGGATGACATATAAATCTGCTATTACCGGACTTAATATTGGTGGTGGTAAAGCGGTAATTATTGGTGATGCTAAAACGCAAAAAACACCAGAATTGATGCGTAAGTTTGGTGAATTTGTTCACTCTTTAAGCGGAAGATATATTACTGCTGAAGATGTAGGAATGGAAACTAAGGACATGGATACTGTTAGAGACGTAACGCCTTACGTTACCGGAATCTCTGAAGAAAGAGGTGGTTCTGGAAACCCTTCTCCTGTAACAGCTTATGGTGTTTATTTAGGAATGAAAGCGGCTGCAAAAAGCCAATTTGGTTCTGATGTTTTAGACGGTAAAAAAGTTTTGGTTCAGGGAATTGGTCACGTAGGTGAAGCTTTAGTGGAATATTTGACTAAAGAAGGAGCAGTAGTTACTATCGCTGATATCAATGAAGAAAAATTATACGAAGTAGCACAAAAATATAACGCTACCATTTATACTGGTGAAGATTTATATAGTGCAGATGTTGATATCTACGCGCCATGTGCAATGGGAGCGACTATCAATGATAATACAGTAAACAAAATTAAAGCTAAAGTTATTGCTGGTGCTGCCAACAATCAGTTAGCTGATGAAAATGTTCACGGTGCAAGATTACAGGAGAGAGGTATTTTATACGCTCCGGATTTCTTAATCAACGCTGGTGGAATCATCAATGTTTATGCTGAATTAGCAAACTACGGTAAAGCGGAGATCATGACTAAAACCGAAAATATCTATAACACTACTTTAGAAATTATCGATTATGCTGTGAAAAACGGAATGACAACACATAAAGCGGCTCTTACAATTGCTCAAAATCGTATCGATTTGAGAAAAATTGAAAATGCAGCTAAGAAGTAATTATTAGTTTACAGTTTACAGTCTCAGTTTACAGTCTCAGCTTCATACGTGAAAACTGCGACCGTAAACTGGGACTTTTTTTATGCGTATTATAGATAACTGAAAACTGCGACTGAAAACTGCGACTTTTTTACGAATTAATTTTATTATAAGCTGTGAAATTCTTATTTTTGCAGACTAATTTTTAAATGTTCTTACAAGGTGGTAAATAGAAGACACATACGCGTTAAAGTAATGCAATCCATTTATGCAATGCATCAAAGCGGTTCTGATAATATGGAAAAAGAAGAGAAGTTTCTTTTTTATAGCATTGATAATATTCAGGATTTATATCTTATAATGCTTTCTTCATTGATTGAAATTTGCAAAAAAGAATCTGTTTTTTTACATCTTTCAAGCAAAAAACATCTTGCAACTGCTGCAGAACGTAACCCGAATGAAAAATTTATCAAAAACAAAATTTTTCAACTCTTAGCTGAAAGTAATTCCCTTAGCATCGCTTTAGAAAATCGTAAAATCAATAATTGGTCGTTGAATGATGATTATATTTTGTTGCTTTTAAATGATATCAAATCAAGTGAAGTGTATTCAAAATACATGTCAAACACTACAGATACTTTTGAAGAAGACAGACAATTTGTAATTGATTTATTTGCCGATGTAATTGTTCCGAATGAAAAATTATATGAGTATTTAGAAGATGATAAATTAACGTGGGTTGATGATATTCCGGTAGTAAATACACATATTATCAAACAATTAAAAGCAATCAAAACGGAAGATCCGGACGATTTTAGAGTGCCAAAATTGTATAAAGATGTTGAAGATAAAGATTTTGCTAAAGATTTGTTCAGAAGAACAGTTTTAAATGAATCAATCTTCGCAAAAGAGTATGATGATAAAACGCCAAATTGGGACAGCGAAAGAATTGCAGAAATTGATACCATTATTTTAAAAATGGCTATTTGCGAATTTTTGAAATTTCCATCAATTCCGGTAAAAGTTACGCTGAACGAATATTTAGAAATTGCTAAAGAATATTCTACTCCTAAAAGTAGTATTTTTATCAACGGAATTTTAGATAACCTTGTAAAAGAGTTAACTGCTAATAAGAAGATGGTAAAAGTGGGTAGAGGTTTGATGTAATTGCGAAGAAATTCCAATTTTTAAATTCCAAATCCCAACGAATAAATTAATATTAATAACAAAAATAAAAACCGAATACTATGCAAGATTTAATGAAATTTGCTCCTTATTTACTAATGTTTGTAGTGTTGTATTTCTTCATGATCAGACCACAACAAAAAAGAGCAAAAAACGAAAAAGAATTTGAAAGCGGCCTAAAAGTAGGTGACAAAATAATTACTAAAAGTGGTTTTCACGGTAAAATTGTTGAGCTTGCTGAAACAAGTGCAATTATCGAAACGATGTCAGGAAAATTAAAAATTGAGCGTTCTGCAATTTCTATGGAAATGAGTGCTGCTTTGAAAAAAGCTTAACGCTTTTTAAATTTCAATAAAATTAAAATCCCAAATTCCATTTATGGAATTTGGGATTTTTTTTGCCCAATCTTGTCATTTCGACTGAAAGGAGAAATCACACACGAAACTCCGCATAGAATGTAGACAATAGTTGTCGATCAGCTATTGTGATTTCTCCTTTCAGTCGAAATGACATACTTTGGGGTTGCGGTCTGAAAAATACTTTGCGGCAATGCTTGATGAGATTAGCTTACGCTCAGTTCGCTGGCGCTCGAGTGCTTGGTTCCTCGCAATGACTCTTGTTTGCGCATAAAATAAAACCTTTGTCAAAGTTTTAAACTTTGACAAAGGTTTTATAGTTTGGAATTTGGAATTTTTTTATTGAAATTTAAACTACCTGTATTTATCATTCAACCCAACGTTCTCTAATATCATCGGAATCACTTTTTCAATTCTCGTTAATTTAGTTTTCTCTTGCTTGGCAGTTTCAATATATTCTAAAAACTCATATTGTTTATAGGGACTGAATTTTTGAAAAGCTTCTGCTAAAGCCGGATTTTGATCCATTTCCTTTTGCAGTAATTCAGAAATGATTGCTTCTTTCTTTGAAGGTTTAATGATTTTTCCCTGCTTTTCGTTTTCAATAGCTTCGGCGATATATTCCAGAACTTCTTTTTCGTTTAGTTCATCTTTTGAAGTAAAACGCCATTGACGCAAGGATTTTGTTTTGTCTTCCTGAGCATTAATTAATTTATTTTTTTCATCTTTCAGAAAAACACCATTAAAAAACCAAATCGTAAAATAATCTTTAAAACCTCCAATTCCGATGACATTTTTCTTGTTGTAGACATAAACCGGACCTCCCCATTTTATAGTTTCTTCCAGTTCCGTTTTATCAATAATAGATTTAAGAAGAAGTAATTCTTCTTCCCATAAATGGTTACTGTTCCAAATGTTTTTTTTATCAGAAGTTGGTTCCAATTTATCTTTTTCTTTTAGGTTTTTCGGTTGCATCAAATATGCCAGGAATGGCAGTTAATTCAGCTATTTTTACAATTACATCAGTTGCTTTCTGGATACTTTCTGCCGGAACATATTCGTATTTCCCGTGAAAATTATGACCACCTGCAAAGATATTCGGACAAGGCAATCCCATAAAAGATAATTGAGATCCGTCCGTTCCGCCACGAATAGGTTTGATGATTGGTTTGATATCCAATTCTCTCATTGCTTTTTCTGCAATATCAACAATATGCTTTACCGGAAGTACTTTTTCCTTCATATTGTAATATTGGTCTTTTACAACGGCAGTTACAATATCTTCTCCGAATTGTTTTGCGTATTTTTTATTGATTTTCTTGGCAATTTTTCCAATTAAATCTTTTCTCTTTTCGAATTTGATCTTGTTATGATCACGGATAATCAATTCTAAAACTGTTTCTTCAATGCTTCCGGTTAAATGATGTACATGGAAAAATCCTTCGTAACCTTTTGTTTCCTGCGGAGTTTCTCCTTTAGGAAGTTCATTGATAAAATCGTTAGCAATCAACATCGAATTGATCATTTTTCCTTTGGCATAACCAGGATGAACGCTTTTTCCTTTGAAGGTAATTTTTGCACCTGCAGCATTAAAATTTTCATATTCTAATTCGCCAATCTGACTTCCATCCATTGTATAAGCCCATTGAGCGCCAAATTTCTCTACATCAAAATGATGCGCACCACGTCCGATTTCCTCATCTGGTGTAAATCCAATTCTAATTTTTCCGTGCTTGATTTCAGGATGCTGAACAAGATATTCCATTGCTGAAACAATCTCGGTAATTCCCGCTTTATCATCGGCGCCAAGCAAAGTTGTTCCGTCAGTGGTTATGATAGTCTGACCTTTATATTGTAATAAATCTTTGAAGTAGTTTGGAGAAAGAATAATATTTTGCTCTGCATTCAAGATGATGTCTTTTCCGTCGTAATTCTCAATAATTTGAGGTTTTACATTGGCTCCGCTAAAATCCGGAGAAGTATCAAAATGAGAGACAAAACCGATAGTTGGTACTTCATGTTCTACATTACTTGGTAAAGTAGCCATGATGTAAGCTTTGTCATCTATAGTAACGTCTTCAAGGCCAATTGTTTTTAGTTCTTCAACTAATTTATTGGCAAGATTCCATTGTTTTTCTGTACTAGGTGTTGTTTGCGAATTTGGGTCTGATTCTGTATCAATTGTTACATAACTGATAAAGCGATCTATGATATGCTGCATTTGTTTGTTTTTTCAGCAAAGATAAGTAATTATTTAGGCGTTTTAAAGCTATGAACTTATATAAAAGAGTTTGCAACGAATTCACGAATTGATACTAGTTAATTTAAATAGAAAATCCAATTTCACGAATTACATTTTTCATGAAATTGGATTTTTTACGCTTAATTAGAGCACACTTTTAATTAATTAAAATTTCTGAATTTGCGTCGCCTGTAGCTATTGCTCGGGTCGTAGCTATTTTTTTACTGCACACATCTAAAACCAATATGATTTGCAGGAGATTTATAATCTCCTTTCCCTCTTGTTCCTACCATATATCGTGTACAATATTGGTCTGTACATAAAAAGGATCCTCCACGTTGTACTTTTTTAGGAAGATTAGGCTCTCCGGGATCATAAGATGTTTCAGGTCCTTGTGGGTTCTTTGCAACTTGCCCATTATCACTTATAACAGAATAATATTCGGCCGTGTACCAGTCATTTGTCCATTCCCATACATTTCCTCCCACATCGTATAAACCATAAGCATTGGGTTCAAATTGCTTTGTTGGAGCAATTCCGATATAACCATCTTCTCCAGTGTCGCCTTTTTCGATAGGGAAATGTCCCTGATAAATATTGGCCTGAAATTTTCCTTTCGGTTTTAAGTTGTTTCCCCAAGCATAGAGTTCTCCGGTTTTTCCACCGCGAGCAGCAAATTCCCATTCAGCTTCGGTTGGTAATCTTTTTCCAGCCCATTTTGCATAAGCAGCTGCATCATCATATGAAACCTGCACAACAGGATAATTTCCTCTTCCTTTTATAGAACTTCCGGCTCCTTCGGGATGTCTCCAGTCAGCACCTTTAGCATAACTCCACCACTGCATATAATTGTTCAAATCTACTTTTGCCGGAGTAGGAGTAAAGACTGCTGATCCGGCTACTAGATTCTCTAATGGAGCATCAGGATATTCTTCATGTGTTGGTGCTTTTTCTGCTAATGTTACATAACCCGTTGCTTTAACAAAAGCTTCAAATTGATCATTGGTAACTTCGGTTTGATCCATATAAAAACCATCAACATAAACTCTGTGTATTGGCGCTGCATCTTTAGTAACACCTTTTATGCTGCATAAACTTTCATCTTCGACATTACTTCCCATAGAAAATTCACCACCCGGAATCCAAACCATTCCTTTTGGTGCTTTGCTTGTTGGTTTATTTTTGTTTTCAATGGTAGGTTTAAATAAAGAAGTAGAATCCGCATTTGGAGTTTCGGCACAATCCATCACAGCCAATTTTTGTTTTGGAACAATGAGCTTCGAATAGCCATAAGCAATTGAAATAATGGAGATCGTTAGTGTCGCAAAAATCCAGTAGGTCTTATTTTTCATTATAATAGTTTTAATCTTAGAATAGTTGTCAAATAGAGAGCGATAAAAGTAAAAAAATAACCTAATGTAATTCTAGTTATTTTATGGAATTAATAAAATATATTTATTGCTGTCAATCATCTTTAAAATCAAAATGGAAAGACTGTTTTGAACCTGTTTCATTTTCAAGGTCTTATGCTGGTTAAAGTTATGTAAAAAAGAATTTTTATCCAAAATAGATTTACCTCTTTTGGAATTTTAAAGTGCTTTATAATGAAATGTCCCATTGTATTCTAAAGCACCAGCCTTGTTCCAAAGGCAAGGTTTTGTCCTGAAAACTAAAATAACTAACCTCTGAGGTGAGTTTGTTTTTATGTCCTTTAAAAAACCAGTTAAAAGCAATAGTTGTTTCATCTTGTAAATTTTTGTCTTATCGAATTGTCAGGACGATAGGCGGCATGTCTTCCGGCCATTTCTAAATGTTTTGGCCACCATTCAAAGGTATTATGAAAGAAATAGCCCGCCTGAACGTAATAACCTTTCAAAGTAGTGGTTTCATTACTGTTTAATTTATCTAAAATCTCTTTAGTGTGCCATTCGCTTTGCCAGGAAAAGCCACGATACATAAAAGCGCTTTCTAAATTCGATTGATTTACACGATATTGACCCGGTAAACCATTTTCGTAACCTTCTAAAGAACCTCTCCTGATTGCGAAAAACGGGTATAAGGGCTTCGGTTTGTTAATCCTGAAAAGGCGATAATTGGCGTTGGTTTTTCATGAAATTCTAAATCGCTGCCTTCAAAATCAAGAAAACGTCCCAAAAAGTTCCATTGCGCTCTTCCAAAAATACATAAGATTATTATCATCGTTTGAGGTATTTCCTCGTCCGGTTCCGGTTAGTGCTGCTGCCCAATAATTATAATCAGCAATGCCACTTCCTTTGAGATGTCCGTATACTTCAACTCCCATTTGTCTGTCTTCCATTGACCAACTTTAAAACTCAGCCATTCCCATTTTTCAATCATGATTCTAAAATCCAGGAGATTTGATTGACTAAGCTCGTATTCCCAATAATATTTCAGCCAGGGTTCAAAAGCATGACCACCTACTTTTAATCTTGCCCTATTAATTTTAAAAGTTGTTTCTTTATCCTGACTGTAATCATCGTAGGTTAAAGGATTCTGATCGTTTGGTGTAGAAAATCGAAATTGTAAACGGCTTTGTAATTGAAAAAGGAATTTATTGTCTTTTGTTCTTAATTCTATTCCCTTGTCTCCATAACGTACATTTATCAGCTTGGTTGTGTCTTTTATTTGCTGAGACCATCCATTTAAGCCTAATAGCACTATTAAACCTAATAGGGTATTTTTGAAAATATGAATTAGTATGCTGGCTTTATACATATTTTAATCAAATACAATTAGCAATAAGAATTTTCTTAAGTGAGTCAAAATTAATTAATAAAGAGCTGTAATAAGTCTGTTGGAGGGCTTGACTTTGTTTCATTTTATAATTTGCAACATCTTATAATTTGTTTTTGTAAAAGAGTACCTTTTTAAACTATAATAATTAAATTTGCACCCGAAAAACACACACAACTATTCTTATGTATAAATTGATAATTCGTCCGATACTTTTTTGTTTTGATCCAGAAGAAGTACATTATTTTACTTTTTCATTTGTTAAATTCATTTCAAAAATCCCTGGAGTTTCATCAATTATAAAATCAATATACGAAGTAAAAGACAGTCGTTTAGAGCGTGAAGTTTTCGGAATTAAATTCAAAAACCCGGTTGGATTGGCTGCAGGATTTGATAAAGATGCCAAATTATACAAAGAACTTTCAGACTTTGGTTTTGGTTTTATTGAAATTGGAACTGTAACTCCGGTTGGTCAGGAAGGAAATCCAAAAAAACGTTTGTTTCGTTTGAAAGAAGATCAGGCGATTATTAACCGAATGGGGTTTAATAATGGAGGAGTTCTGGAAGCTGTAGAACGTTTGAAAAAGAATTCAGGTGTTTTGGTCGGTGGAAACATCGGAAAAAACAAAGTGACTCCAAACGAAAATGCTGTTGATGATTATATCATTTGTTTTGATGCTTTGTTTGATCATGTTGATTATTTTGTAGTAAATGTGAGTTCTCCAAATACTCCAAATTTAAGAGCTTTACAAGACAAAGAGCCTTTAACTGCTTTACTTCAGACCTTGCAAAACAGAAATGTAGAAAAGCAAAAAACAAGCAGTCAAAAAGTAAAGCCAATTCTTTTAAAAATTGCTCCGGACTTAACAGATGAGCAATTAGTAGATATTATTGATATTGTAAAAACAACCCAAATTGCAGGTGTAATTGCAACAAATACGACTATTTCAAGAGAGGGTTTACAATCTGAGAATCAATCTGAAATGGGAGGTCTGTCTGGGAAACCATTAACGAAACGCTCTACTGAAGTGATTCGTTTTCTTTCTGAAAAAAGCAATAAAGCATTCCCAATTATTGGAGTAGGAGGAATTCATTCTGCCGATGATGCAATTGAGAAGTTAAATGCAGGTGCAAGCTTAGTACAATTGTATACAGGTTTTATTTATGAAGGCCCGGCTTTAATTAAAGCAATTAATAAAAAGGTTTTAAAAGGGTTGTAAAATCAATGCCTGAACAACAAGTCCGGAAATTATAGCAATTCCAAAACTGATTAGAGTACCAATTAAGACATACTCGGTTAGTTTGCGGTCTTTGGCTTCTTTTAAATCACCGAATCTAAAAATAGATTTGGCAGCCAGTAAAAATCCGATTGCTTCAAAATGCCCGGTTAAGATAAAACAGAACACAAATAATCTTTCTAAAATGCCAATGTAATTTCCTGCATTGGCAAGTGAATTATCAGCGTGTGTATTTTCATTTTCGGGACTCCAAATTGATATAATGGTTTTGATGATAATGGAAGAAGGTTTGGTAACAAATAAGATTCCGGTCAATAAAATCCAAAACTCATTATCCTGCCAGAAATTAATAATGCCTTTGTTTTCATACAGAAGTACGATCCCAATTAAAATTAAAACATGCGCAATCTGGTCTGCAACAAACCAGCTGCGTTTTGTTTTTGGTTGCTGAAAATTTAATTTGATGAGATCAATAATTCCGTGTGTAACGGCTATTACAACGGCATAAGGAATAAAGTCGATTTTCCAAACCAAAATTGCTGCCAACAGGCCGTGAAGCAATATGTGAAGGTATAAGAAAACACTTTTTTGCTTTTTAATTTCTTTATCGGCTACCCACGAATTTGGCTGCCAGATAAAATCGCCTAATAAATGGGCTAACAGTAGTTTTATGAATAAAATCATGGGGCTGTAAGTTGTTTTATTTGTGTTCTAAAATAACGATCTAAATTCATAACCAAATCAAATTGAGCACGTTTTTGTCTACGGCTCACGGCAGCTTGATTAATGCCTAGTTTTTGTCCTAATTCTTCCTGAGACAAGTCAGGATTTTCTATAGCGACAGCAACAAATTCAGCAGATTGTACCAGCCAACTATCCATAAAGGTCAAAGCCAGCTGTAACATCAAATTCAGTTTTTCATCCAGAATAGTATCACCGGTTCGCATTGCTAAAGTTACTTTTTGTTTTTTTAAAGTTTCAAAAAGTTCTCCGGAATGTATAAAAGCAGATCCATTGCTTTCAGATATTTTCTCGGCATTGTGTGTTTTGTTTCCAAAACCAATGCTCATTCGCGCATCTAATTTTATAGATCGTAAATGTGCTTTTATTAAAATAGCAGATAATAAGGCTTCTTCAGGATTTTGTATTTCGATTTGAAATTCGTCTCCCCGATAGACTTCCCATTGGCTTGGTGTTTCGCCAAACGGAGATAAGATTTTTTTCAAACCTTCGACCCAGTCTTTTGATTTTTGCTTTCTTGAATCAATTATATCTCCTGTAATTACACTAGTCATAATTCAAATATAATTAAAAATAAATAAAGTTTTATATTACAAATATAGGGAATATTTTTAAATATTACGCTTTTACGTAATATTTGTATTTATTACGTTTTTGTGTAATAATTTTATTTATTACAATATTGAGTAATATTTCAATTAATGAAAATTATAGCTTTTATTTCTTTAAAAAAGAAGCTAACTTAGCCTTCACAAAAGAATAAGCTTTGAATAAAGAAATCAAGATTATCGAATGTCCGCGAGATGCCATGCAAGGTATCAAAACTTTTATTCCGACAAAAAATAAGGTTTCGTACATACAGTCGTTGCTTCGAGTAGGCTTTGACACCATTGATTTTGGAAGTTTTGTTTCTCCAAAAGCAATTCCGCAAATGCAGGATACGGCCGAGGTTTTGGCGCAGCTTGATCTTTCTCAAACTACAAGCAAATTACTGGCGATAATTGCCAATACACAAGGAGCGGCAGCAGCTTCAGAACATGAAGCTATTCAGTATCTGGGATTTCCTTTTTCTATCTCAGAGAATTTTCAAATGCGAAATACCCATAAAACGATTGCTGAATCATTAATTACTCTCGAAGAAATTCTGGAAATCGCTGATAAGAAAAACAAAGAAGTAGTAACCTATCTTTCAATGGGGTTTGGAAATCCGTACGGAGATCCGTGGAATGTTGAAATAGTAGGCGAGTGGACCGAGAAACTTTCAAAAATGGGCGTGAAAATATTATCGCTTTCAGATACTGTCGGAAGTTCTACCCCAGAAGTGATTACTTATCTTTTTTCTAATTTAATTCCAAAATACCCTCAGATAGAATTTGGGGCTCATTTACATACTACACCAGATAGTTGGTTCGAAAAAATAGATGCCGCTTCAAAAGCAGGTTGTACACGTTTTGACGGAGCTATTCAGGGATTTGGAGGCTGTCCAATGGCAACCGATAAACTGACGGGAAATATGCCTACAGAAAAACTAATATCTTATTTTACAGCCAATAAAAAAACAACCGGCCTTAATTCTTTAAGTTTTGAAAGTGCTTATAATGAAGCATCAAAATTGTTCGGGAAATTTCATTAAAAAGTAGTACATTTATTATTTATATGTAATAACCATTCACAAAACAGTGTTATTGCAGACTATTTAATAGAGTAGTTATGAAAGCAAACATCCTAAATAGAATTCCTAAAATTTTAGTTTTTGCATTCCTGTTTTTTTCTTGTTCAAGTGATTTAGATTTTGATCAGGCCAACGATCTTAAGCTGGAACCTGTTTTTGTAGCTAATCTGGCTTATTTTAGCGTTCCGGCAACTGAATTGGTAAATGATGGATCACCCCAGGTCATCTCTGATGTTCAGGGTTTTGATGCTTTTAAGGATGAGTTTTTTAGAGATAATTTAGTAAAAACAGAATTTGATTTTGAGATTGATAATACTATAGTCAGAGCTTTTAGAATCGAGATGCAGCTTTTAGATGCTAATGATCAAGTACTTGAAACCAATCCTTATTCGGTTCCCGCGTATTCAGGAGGTTCTAATGTTATCAAATTTCCGACAGAAGTGTACGAAAATGAAAGATTGGAGCTTTTAAAGCAGACTGTTAAATTGAAATTTATTGTCTCAATGGAGTCTGGACCACCATTAGACGAAAACAGTGCTGGAAATTTGAAATTTCGCTCAAGTGCAACCGTTTATATGGTGATCGAATGAGGAAAGCCTACTTAATTTTAATGCTGTCTCTACAGTTTGTTTGTTTTAGTCAAAACAGACAGCTCTTGTATAATTTTACATCAATTCCACAAGCATCCTTGGTCAATCCTGGTGCAGATGTTTCGTATAAATACTATTTTGGTATTCCTGTTTTATCTGGAATTTCGGCTAACGTTGGTTCAAGCAGTTTTTCGGCTTATGATTTATTTGCCAATAATGGAGTCGATTTTAATGATAAAGTCCGAAAGATTGTAAACAACTCATCAAACAAAGACAAAGCTCAGGTTAATGAACAACTAGAATTATTTTCCGGAGGCTTTAGAATTGGAGGAGAAGACAGTCAGTCTTATATTTCATTCGGAGCCTATCAGGAGTTTGATTTTTTGATGTACGTCCCAAAGGATCCTGCCATATTTGCCTTATACGGAAACAAAGATTATGTCGGAAAATCATTTGATTTGGCTGATATCAATGTGAGGGCCGAAGTGCTTTCTGTTCTTCATGTTGGTTTTCATAAAAAGCTAAGTGAGAAATTTGTTTTAGGAGGTCGTGCCAAGTTGTATTCAAGTGGTGCCAATGCTACCTCTACACGAAATTCCGGGTTTATTTATACAACTCAAATTCCGGGAACTCCAAATCTTTATACACAAGTAATCTCGTCAAATCTGGAACTTAAAACTTCTGGAATTGCCAAATTTACCAAAGATGAATATGAAGGAAATGTTGCAAAAGATATTGCGCATAACACCTTTTTTAACGGTAGTTTAGGTTTGGGTTTAGATGCTGGATTTACTTACTACTTCAGGGATAATTTACAGTTTACGGCCAGTATCATCGATCTCGGATTTGTAAATCAGTCTAAAGATATTGAAACGATAACCTACAAAGGAAATTATAGATACGAGGGTGCAAATCCTATTTTCGAATTTACAGATGATCCCAAAGATGTTTTTGATGATTTCGAAAAAGCTATTCCACGCGATACGCTTTATAATAAATACACTACCTGGCGGCCAACCAAATTGTATTCTTCCATTCAGTATTCCTTTGGAGAATCCCGATCAGATGAAGAGTGCAACTGCAGAGCATCCTCTAAAAGAAGATATGTCAATGCAATTGGAGGACAAATGTTTGCCATGACAATGCCAAACGAGCCTTTTATAGCTTTTACGGTTTTTTACAAAAGAAGCATTTTCGAAAAATTAGATTTCAAGGCCACTTATACATTAGATTCTTATTCAAGTAAAAACATTGGTTTAGGGCTTTCTGGAACGATTGGAAAAGTCAATATCTATGCTCTCGTCGACAATGTTCTTGAATATCGAGATGTCTCGAAGGCGAATAGCCTGGCGTTTCAATTCGGAATCAATTTTATAGTCCCTGAATAATTTTCCACCATATAAGTAATATAAGTTCATTTTATTTTGTTGCGTGATAACATAGCGATCATATAAATAAGAGAAATCATTTCTTATATGATTAAAAAAAAACGCGGATTAAATTGAACTGCCCCCAAAAACTTATATCACTGCTATGAACTTATATGGTTTTAGAAAAAAATAAGACAAAAATCTTATATCACTGCTATGAACTTATATGGTTCAAAAAAAATTAAGAATAAGTTAGTATTCTTGTTTCCAATTTATTCACTATATTTGCACGCAATTCAACTAGAAATTGCAACATGATAGCACACAACTCCAAGATTATCGGCGAAGGTTTAACTTACGATGATGTATTATTAGTACCTAACTACTCGAATGTGCTTCCTCGCGAAGTGAGTATCAAATCAAAATTTTCAAGAAATATAACACTAAACGTTCCTATAGTATCAGCTGCTATGGATACCGTTACAGAGAGTGCAATGGCAATCGCTATGGCGCAGGAAGGCGGAATTGGTGTTTTACATAAAAACATGACCATCGAGCAACAAGCTGGAAAGGTTAGAAAAGTAAAACGTGCAGAGTCCGGAATGATTATCGATCCGGTAACATTACCAATGACTTCGACAATTGCAGATGCAAAAAATGCAATGAAAGAATTCGGAATTGGCGGTATTCCAATTGTTGACGAAAACAAAATTCTAAAAGGTATCGTTACTAATCGTGACTTACGTTTCGAGAAAAACGGTGCAAGACCAATTGCAGAGGTAATGACAAGTACTAACTTAGTTACTGTTGCCGAAGGAACTTCATTAGAACAAGCAGAAGTAGTTTTACAAGGTCACAAAATTGAGAAACTACCGGTTGTAAATGCTAAAAATGAATTGGTTGGTTTAATTACTTTCAGAGATATCACTAAATTGACTCAAAAACCAATCGCAAACAAAGACGTTTACGGACGTTTAAGAGTTGCTGCTGCTATTGGAGTTACAGGTGATGCTGTCGAAAGAGCTGCTGCACTAGTTGCAGCTGGTGTTGATGCTATTATTATCGATACTGCTCACGGACATACTGAAGGTGTTGTAAATACATTAAAAGAAGTAAAATCAAAATTCCCACAAATAGATGTAATTGTTGGAAACATCGCAACTCCTGAAGCCGCTAAATATTTAGTAGCCAATGGTGCTGACGGTGTTAAAGTTGGAATCGGACCTGGTTCTATCTGTACAACCCGTATTGTTGCCGGTGTAGGTTTTCCTCAATTCTCAGCAGTTTTAGAAGTTGCTGCAGCGATTAAAGGAACTGGAGTTCCTGTTATTGCTGATGGTGGAATTCGTTATACAGGAGATATCCCGAAAGCGATCGCTGCCGGTGCTGATTGCGTAATGTTAGGTTCATTACTGGCAGGAACAAAAGAATCTCCTGGAGAAACTATTATTTTCGAAGGAAGAAAATTCAAATCTTACCGCGGAATGGGTTCTGTTGAAGCAATGCAAACTGGTTCAAAAGACCGTTATTTCCAGGACGTTGAAGACGACGTTAAAAAATTAGTTCCGGAAGGAATTGTTGGTCGTGTTCCTTACAAAGGTGAATTAAACGAAAGTATGCTACAATTCATTGGTGGTCTTCGTGCCGGAATGGGATACTGTGGTTCAAAAGATATTCCAACTTTACAGGAAACTGGACGTTTTGTTAGAATCACGTCAAGCGGAATTACGGAAAGTCACCCACATAACGTAACTATCACAAAAGAAGCTCCAAATTATTCAAGATAATTTTTAGTTTTCATTATAAAACAAAGGGCATAAGAGTTTTAACCTTATGCCTTTTTTTATTTGTTTTTCGAGACCTCGGAAGTTTGTTTGAAATCACTTTTTGATTTTAATTGTAAAGTAAAATCGGTACTTTTTAGATCAAGATTAAAATCCATTACTAAAGTATTTCCGGTAATAAAATGATTTGGAATATCATAAATTAAATCCCCTTTTCCTATTCCGGCTCCATTTGTTTCAAATCTACTGTCCGACATTTTCATAGTATAGGTTTGTGTTATATCAAAGAATGCATTTTTTGAATTCATGCTTTTCAAACTGTATGTTGTGGTAATTTGCATTTCAATATTAATACCTGCAATGGGTAATGTTAAAGGGCTTTCCTGAATAAAAGATTCACCTATTTTTAGTTTTTTCTGCGGCATAACCAACTGTGAAAATGTGCTTTTAACGGTTTGGAAAATGATGTTTTTAAAACTTTCTTCCATGCCTTTTGAGACGATAGAATCCATTTCAGGCATAGTAGAAGATGACGTTTTACCATACAACAACGTACCGTTTGGAATTATAGTTTTTCCATTTGCGTCAATCGACTTTAAGTACTCAATTGTTATCGGAAAGTTTCCGCTTTTATCAGTTTTACCCGTTTTAGAAAGTGTTTCTAAATTAAAGCTATTTTTTATTTTCGTTGGATTCACTATTCCATTTTGCTTTAAATTTTCTAAAAATTTTTCGCTGCCGGAATACAAAACTTCGTAATCTGAAGAGTTAGATGTGGTTTGATTGTAAGTAGTTTCAGGTGAAGACCCTGCTTTGAAATCTAAAATTTGATTGGATTGTCCGTAATTAAAAACAGGAAATGAAATAAGAAAAAGTAGAAGTGTATTCTTCATGGTTTTAACCTTAAAACTATTTTGGTTTTAGATGTTTTAAGTGAGACGAAATTAGGAAAATAAAAAGGATCAGAAGTAAAAAAGAGATAGATTTTAAAGTTTAATCTTCTCGAAAGTTTAGACTATGCTTTTTCAATTCTGCTAATAGTTTCGGGATTGAACTTGGGCCAATTCCGTGTAATGACATAATTTCTTGTTTGGAATATTTTGATAAATCATGGGCAGTTTCGATTTCTTTATTTTCTAAAGCTCGTCTTGCCGGAGCTGACAATGAAGATAAAAGTTCGGATTGTGGTTTGCGTTCCTGCTCACAAATTGGACAAGTAGGGCAGTCACTAGTTTTGAAATAGTGATGCCCTTTTTTGCAAGTCCTGTTATTTTTTGAATTAGATTCCATCTGAAAGGTTGAAAATCTAAATTAGAAAAAAAATTTCACTAAAGAGCCGCTGTCTGTTTTTCTGTTTCTCTAATTTTCTGATTTTCTAAGATCTTTTGAATAAAAGGCTGCACCTGAGTTTCAATTTCAGACTCTGAGATATTTAATGCCTTAGGATCGTTTACTAATTCCAGCCATGGCTTTGGTCCATCAAAATTGTAGCTTCCAAAAACGATAACCGGAGTTCCTTTTACTTTTACATTTTCACTGTCTTTCAGAACCCATTCGTCTGCCCATTTATAAAGGTATTTTGCATCTTTTTCTAATAAACGCAAACAAGAATGCGAGGCAGGATAACCAGGTAATTCATATTGGTGAAAACCGACTCCCAGTTTATTCTCGATATTAAAATTCCATTTTAAATCCCATTCGTCATTAAAAGTACTTGTTGTTTTTTCAGCTTTCCAGTTGGTGAAAAACAATCCGGTTGGTGTTGGGTCTTTTTTTCTTCCCATATTGGTTGGTCCGGTATAAACTAGTTCGCCGTTTTCATAAGCGGCAAAAGTCTGCGTAGGGTAGGAGAAAATCAAAACTTTAGAAACATCTTCTAAAGCTGATACGTGTATTGGAAATGGCAAATAATAAACCAAATCGCCACTAAAATCATTCGGAATTACAACCGAGTCCATTTTGGTAATATTTGCTTTATCCGTTCTATTTATAGCATAGGCAATATGAAGTTTGGTTGAATCACCTTTGATGGAATCAAGCCATTGTTTTGTTTTTTCAAATTTAAAAGCAACAGTTGATTCTGGTTTTTTGTATTCAACGGTTTTGCGAATTTTTACTTCAGTTTGTCTTATAGTCTTCTTTTGTTCACAAGAACCTAACAAAACTACAACAAGTAGGCACAAAACATTTGATGTGTAATATAACTTTTTCATAAAAACTGGTTTTTTATATGATGTAAAGTTATTTTATTAATTGTCCAAATTAATTACACAATTTGCTGAATAGTTTATTTGATTATCATTCTAAGAAATTAAATTCATCTGATGTAAGTCGTCTAAAATTAGTTTGAAAAGCTGCAGTAGTGATTTCAAAGCCTCAAAGTCATGAATTTCGCCATCGATGAAATAGGACAATTCGTATTCACTCTCAGGAAGTTTTTCTTCCCAGATTCCCTTCTGATCTGAAATCATTAGATTTACTTCTTCTTGAGATTCAAGAAGAGTTCTAATTTCTTTGTTTTGTAATAATGTTTTTATTTTAAATTTATTATTACTCTTAATGGTAAAAGCTTTGTCAAATTCAGGATATCCAATTTCTACATCTTGTGCCCCAAATATTTTCTCTATTTTTCGAATAAAGCCTTCGCGATATATTTCGAATCTAAAGTTGTTTGATAAAGTAAGCGGAACGATAATTCTTGTAGTTTGACTGCTATATTTCCCTGACCAAACCGTAAAATTATCAAAAGTTATTTTCCATTTTCTGTATTCAATTTCAGTTGAGTCTGATCGCCAGGAATAGCCTTCTTTAAAAGTCCCGCCAGTTTCTTTTGAAAATTCTTGCCAGATGTTAATTTGATTTTTCATAAAACTTTAAGTTGATTGCTCTTTCCATGTTTCTAAAAACCATTTGCCACCAATTTTTTCAAAATAGAAATCTGAATATATTCCATTATCAACACCTCTGATTTCTACAACCGTTATGTTTTTTTTGATTTTTATCTTTTGTGTATAACGATCTAATTCACGAGTCAAAGCATCTTTTGGATAGGTGAAATCTAGTTTTGTGTAATCAGATTTTAAGATAGTTCGCTCTTTAAATTCGGACTTGTTTTTATCTAATTCTACCATAGATTCCAAGTCAATTTCCTTTACTTTTAACGGGAATTTTACTCGGCTAATTTGGAAAACCGAATCACGATTAAATTTAGCTAAAAATGTTTCAAAATTTTCCTCATTGACCATTGGAATTTGTTTTTCAGTCTTTTTACTCTCTTGTTTTAAAACTTCCGGTTTCACAATTTCATTTTTGCAATTGAAAAAAAGAAATGAAATAAGGAAAAGCAGTCCAATCAATTTTTGATTCATATCAAATTAGATAAAGTTCTTGATGTAGTTTTTTTTGAACTAATATACTTATAAAAACTTTAAGTCAATCCTTTTATCTTGGCGTGTTGTAAGAAAATGATAGTTTTTTTTCTACAATTTCGCATTTTCCGATCAAAAAAAGTTTTCTCTTTTTTAATGGTTTAAGTACCAATGGTTATATTTATAAAATCAGAAATGTTTTTAATCCATTCTATTTTGTTTTTCTTGAGATAGTTCTCGTGTCCTGTGTTTTTGTAGATATTAAGCTCCTTTTGTACTTTGAGGTTTGCATAAATTTCATCAATTTCTTTGCGACTAACACTTTTGTCTTTTTCTCCATAAAGAAGTAAAGTAGGACAATTTATATTTTTTGCATATTCAGTTGGATTGTGGCTAAATCCCCAAAATCCATTTTGAACGCCACCCCAGAAAAGTAAAATTCCGGCCATTGGAAAACTGGGTGCATTCATTTTTTTAAATCTGGTACATACAGTTGTGTACATCGAGCCGAACGGGCATTCAATGATTATTCCTTTTGGTTTTATTTTAGTATCACTAATGCATTTCATGATAGCAACAGCTCCCATTGAAGTACCAAATAAGTAAATATTTTTTTCTCCAGTTTGACTTAAGTAATCAAATGAAGTCTTCACTTCTTCGGCTTCATCAAAACCAATCGTGGTCTGATTTCCTTGAGAATTGCCACTTCCCATAAAATCGACAAGCATAGTACTGAAACCTAATTTTAGAAATTCATCCGATTTTGAAAGCATAGAAGATTTTTCTCCTCCATAACCATGAAATAATATAATTGTACCTTTTGAGTTTTGGGTTTTAATAAGCCAGCATTCAATTTCTTTATTACTATGTAGTTTTAAAGTTTCATATTTTTGAGAAGGGAGTTTAGTGTTTTTTGGTTTAGGATTATTCACTCCAAAAAATAAAGTTTTAGCTTTTTCAAAAGAAGATAATTTTTCCGGGCTTTTCGTTTTTTCGGAAATGTTGTCTGAAAAATGAGTGAATTTATATGCATGAAAAAAAGCAACAATATTTATAAGGATAAACACTGTTGCTATTATTATAAAATATATTTTTCGATTTTTAAGTAATTTCATTTGAATACTATTCAGATTTTAGTAACCGAAAATACTTAATTTTTTTTAAATCAACCCCTTTATCTTGGCATGCTGCAACAAAATAATAGTTTTCGCATCTACAATTTCGCCAGATTCAATCATAGCATATGCTTCATCAAAAGTGTATTCTAAAACTTCAATGTTTTCTTGTTCAGAAGCTAATCCGCCACCTTCGCTTACTTTCATGCTTTCATCATATTCGCCTGTAAACAAATATAAAATCTCGGTTACAGCACCTGGGGACATATAGGTTTGAGTAACTTTTTCAACTTTTTTAATGCGATAACCTGTTTCTTCTTCGGTTTCACGAATGATACATTCTTCAGGATTATCTTCATCTAAAAGACCTGCACAAACTTCAATCATCATTCCGGTTTTGTTTCCGTTAAGGAAAGTTGGTAAACGAAATTGCCTTGTTAGGATAACCGTTTTTTTAGTTGAGTTGTATAATAAAATTCCAGCTCCATTTCCGCGATCATAAACTTCGCGAACATGGGTCTGAATTTTTTCATTTTCTTTCTGATAACTGAAAGTAACCTTATTCAGGGTATACCAATTGTCTGATAATAACTTAGTTTCTATAACTTTAATTTCCGGGTTTTTCATGGCGTAAATATTTGTATAAAAAAACGCCCTGATTGTCAGAGCGTTTAGTAATTGTTATTTTGTTATTGTTTGCTTTCTGTCAGGTCCAACCGACACAATTTTGATTGGCACTCCAACTTCTGTTTCAATAAATTCAATATATTCTTTTAGCTCAATTGGCAATTGCTCATAAGTCGTTAAACCAGTTAAATCTGCTTGCCATCCTTTAAATTCTTTATAAACAGGAGTTACATTCTCTGGCTCAATGTTATAAGGAAAGTGAGAAATGATTTGTCCTTTGTAGTTGTATTCAGTACAAACTTTCAAAGTTTCGAATCCTGAAAGAACATCACCTTTCATCATCATTAATTGTGTAACACCGTTTACCTGAACAGCATATTTTAAAGCTACTAAGTCTAACCATCCACAACGTCTTTGTCTTCCTGTTACAGATCCAAATTCGTTTCCAACTCTTGCCATTGTAGCACCAACTTCATCAAAAAGTTCCGTTGGGAAAGGTCCGCTACCAACACGTGTAACGTAAGCTTTAAAAATTCCGTAAACTTCTTTGATTTTGTTAGGAGCAATTCCTAAACCAGTACAAGCTCCGGCAGCAGTAGTATTTGATGATGTAACAAAAGGATAAGTTCCGAAATCAACATCTAATAATGAACCTTGCGCTCCTTCACATAAAATAGATTTACCCGCTTTTTGAGCCTGGTACATGTATTCTTCACTATCAATAAAATCTAATTTTTTTAATTCTTCGATAGCTTCAAAAAACTCTTTTTCAAGTTCAGCTAAATTATATTGAATAGCAACATCATAAAAAGCAATCATTGCTTCATGTTTGTCTGCTAACGCTCTGTATCTTTCTTTGAAATCTTCTAATTCAACATCTCCAACACGCAATCCGTTTCTACCCGTTTTGTCCATATAAGTTGGACCAATTCCTTTTAATGTAGAACCAATTTTTGCTTTTCCTTTTGATGCTTCAGAAGCTGCATCTAATAAACGGTGTGTTGGTAAAATTAAATGTGCTTTTCTTGAAATGATCAATTTGCTTTTGATGTCAAGGTTAAATTTCTCTAAACCTTCAATTTCTTTTTGAAAAACTACCGGATCTATTACAACACCATTTCCAATGATGTTAATTGAATTTTTATGAAAAATTCCAGAAGGAATGGTTCTTAGTACGTGTTTAATTCCATCAAATTCTAATGTATGTCCTGCATTTGGTCCTCCTTGAAAACGTGCAATAATATCATAATTTGAGGTAAGAACGTCAACAATTTTTCCTTTACCTTCATCTCCCCATTGTAATCCTAGTAATAAATCTACGGTCATTCTGTTTTAATTTGCGTTGAGGCAATTTAAGTTGCCCTACTGATTAATGTAGTTAATTTTCTTTTTTTTTATTTTTTGAATAATTCCTTTCCGGATTATTGTTTTTGCTTTTTGTTTCCGTAGAAATAAAGTGAATGATTCGTAATTTCGATATCAAATATTTCTTCGATTGTTTTTTTGATGGTTTGAATTCTTGGATCGCAAAATTCAATTACTTCGCCAGAATCGGTCATAATAATATGATCGTGCTGTTTGTCGAAATACGATTTTTCGTAGTAAGCCTGATTTTGTCCAAATTGATGTTTTCTAACCAAAGCGCAGTCTAACAATAACTCGATCGTGTTGTATAAGGTTGCTCTACTCACACGATAGTTTTTGTTTTTCATTTTAATATAAAGGTTCTCTATATCAAAATGCTCTTCGCTATCGTAAATTTCCTGAAGTATAGCATAACGCTCAGGAGTTTTGCGATGCCCTTTTTGCTCAAGATACATTGTAAAAACATTTTTTACAATTTCTTGATTCTTAGTGTTGTCAGTTGAAATGAGTGTCATATCCGGCAAAGATAAATTTTTATTTTTAATGAATAAAAGTTTCGGGTTTAAAGTTTAACGTTAGAATATCGATTTGATTAATAATAATGTAATAAATACAGGCTTTTGACCCCATTGTTTTTACGAAGTCCAAACAAACTTAATTAACATAATTATTTTTATTTATGATAAAACTAACAAATTTTTATTTGGTTTTTGACATGTACATGTACCAGTTCCATTCCCAGGTTTTTCCTTTATCATCAGACATGGCCTGACTCCAGACGGGATTGTTTTCATCTCTTGCATCCCAGCGAAATACCTGCAATACATTTTTGCCTTCAAAAATATCTTCTGAGAAAAAATGACCTACTTTGTTTTCAAATGAGCCAAAGACTGGTCTGTCTAAAGTTCCTGTAGTGGAATCAGCCCAATAAATACTCCACAATTTTGTTTTCGGATTAAATAATCGAACTGTCATGCCTTCAAAAGGTTCTCCATCAAAAGTGGCAAGGAAATTATCAATATTGCCAATACCGTTTAAAATCTTGTACATTTCCTGGGTTGACGGAAATTCGATCCATTCAGTACAATTCGCAAATCGCTGTTTTAGTTTTTTATTTTTAATAACAGATTTTCCCTGAAAAAAATCGAAATCATCTTTTGACGAAGACTCCGAAGCTACAATTAAAAGTGCTCCATTTTCATCAAACTGTATTTTAGGAATTTCTAAGGAATCTGATTTCATAAATTTAGAAATAATTAGGTTCTATACTCTCGAGTTACTTTATCGACACCGTCAATTTTTTTGATGGCATTGATCATTTTCTTCAAAATTGTATTATTCTTTACAATAACTGCGATCTGTCCGTGAAAAATTCCGGCATCTGTACTCAAAGAAATGCTTTGAATATTTACACTCATATTATTCGAAATAACTCTTGTCAATTGATTAGTAAGCCCCAAAACATCCATTCCGGTAATATTGATAATGGCTTTGAATTCTTCCTGAGAAGAGTCAATCCATTTCGCGCTCATGATACGATAGGCATAGTTAGACTGCATTCCGATGGCGTTTGGACAGTCTTTTTTATGTACTTTAATTCCTTCATTGATGGTTACAAAACCAAAAACATCGTCACCCGGGATTGGGTTACAACATTGCGAAAGTTTATAATCAAGTTTGTCATGTTCTGTTCCAAAAACCAGCATATCATAATTACTGCTGATGACTGGCTTATGAATATCTTCATCGGCAGTATCTTTATTTCTTTTAATTTTATTTTTAAAGAAATTGATAATCGTGTTGCTCTTTTGAGCTGCATAATCTTTTAACTGCTGATTTTCAATGGCACCAATTCCAACTCTGTAAAATAAATCCAGACTGGTTTTTAGTTTGAAGAAGTTTACCAACTCATTGATAACCTGTTCGCTGATGGTTATTTTAAGATGTTTTAATTTTCTTGTAAGTAATTCTTTTCCTTCTTCAGCAATTTTTTTGGTGTTCTCGTTAAGAACGTTTTTAATTTTATTTTTGGCACGTGATGTTGTTACATATTCCAACCAGTTCACTGTTGGTTTTTGGTTGGCTGATGTAATAACTTCAACCTGATCACCACTTTTTAATTCGTAATTTAACGGAACTAAACGTCCATTTACGCGCGTTCCTCTTGTTCTAATTCCGATTTCAGAGTGAATACTAAAAGCGAAATCTAAAGAAGTCGCACCTTTTGGTAATGATTTAATTTCTCCTTTTGGTGTAAAGACGAAGATTTCTTTTGAATATAGATTCATTTTAAAATCTTCCACAAAATCCACCGCATTGGTTTCTTGATTCTCTAACGCTTCACGAAGAAGATTTAGCCAAACATCCAATCCGCTTTCTTCCGTTGCGCCGTTTTTATATTTGTAATGTGCTGCGTAACCTTTTTCGGCAATTTCGTCCATACGCTCGCTTCGCACCTGTACTTCAACCCAACGACCTTTTGGTCCCATAACGGTAATGTGCAAAGCCTCGTAACCAGTTGATTTTGGAGATGAAATCCAATCGCGCAAACGACTCGGGCTCGGTCTATAGTGATCTGTTACAATCGAATAGATTTTCCAGGCCACAAATTTCTCATCATGCGGATCTGCTTTGTAAACGATTCTAAGCGCGAATTTGTCGTATACTTCATCAAAACTTACGTTTTGCGCACGCATTTTTCGGCGGATCGAATAAATAGATTTCGGACGCCCTTTTATGATATAATCAATTTCTTCTTTATCCAGAGAATTCTTCAAAACATCCGAAATATCTTTGATATAAGCATCTTGCTCTTCTTTCGTTTCTCTGATTTTGCTGACAATATCATTGTAAACATTCGGTTCAGTGTATTTTAAACCTAAATCTTCGAGCTTGGTTTTAATGTTATAAAGTCCCAAACGATGGGCAAGTGGGGCATAAATATATAAAGTTTCTGAAGCAATTTTGGTCTGTTTGTATTCTACCATCGAATCCATTGTCTGCATATTATGAAGACGATCGGCCAATTTGATCAGAATAACACGAACATCATCGTTCAGTGTAAGGATCATTTTTCTGAAATTCTCAGCCTGCATAGAGGCATTTAAATCTTTTTGAACCAGCGAAATTTTAGTCAGACCTTCTACTAATTGTGCCACTTTTGGGTTGAATAATCTTTCAATATCTTCAACTGTAATTGGAGTATCTTCGACAACATCGTGCAATAAGGCCGCAGCAATAGAGGTCGCTCCCAAACCAATTTCGGAAGCAACAATTTTTGCAACTGCAATAGGATGAAAGATATACGCTTCGCCAGATTTGCGTCTTTGTTCTTTATGTGCATCAACAGCCACATCAAATGCTTTCCGGATTAGTTTTTTATCAGCGGGTGTTAAAGTCTGGTAACTTATTCGAAGTAATTCTTTGTATTCCTGCGCAATCGCTTTGTTTTCTTTTTCAATATCTATTTCTATCATAACGGCATAGTTCAAGTACTAAAAATAAGCATTAGTTTGAATATACGCAAGGGAAACTAAGAATGAAATTAATTTGTTTCAAGTTTCAGGTTTCAAGTTTTTTACTAGGATTTTCGTCCCAGTTTTCAACCTGAAACTTGAAACAAAACTTATTCTTTAGAAAAATCCAAATCCTGAAAATCGTAACTAAAATCAGTTAATTCAGAAATTGGTAGCATTTTTAAGTTGATTGCTTTTCCGTTTTCATCGTATTTGAAAAGTAGATGAGCATCGGCATGGAAAAATGCATTGTTCCACTTTACCACATAGTTGCCATCTTTGTAGAAAAAAACTTCTCCAACTAATTGAGAAGATCGTTTTGAAGCAAAATAGAGTTTTCCTTTTTTCTCTGTTATCGTAATTTCTCCAAACCAATTGTCTTTGTAAGTTCCGATGATTTTAGCAAAATCAGTTTTTATTTTGTCTTTTTTGTTTTTGGCAACAGTTGCCCAAACTTCATCCGTTACTTTATCTGCAGATGCTTCACTAGCTTTCACTCGATTGCTGTAAACCGTCACATAATCATCTGATTTAACACCTAAATAACTGTCTTTAATGGTGTTGGTAATAGCACTAAATGCAGCTCCGGATTGTTGATTGGTTAATACAATAATTCCCAAACCTATTTCAGGAATCAAAGTCGTTTGTGTCACATTCCCTTCTAATCCTCCGGTGTGTGAAACTTGTTTGTATCCTTTCACATCACTTAAAAACCATCCTAAACCATATCCTGAAAAATGAGTATTGTAAGGAGGTCTTGTTTTGGCTGGAATAATGGTTTGTAATTGCCACATTTCATCGTGTTCCTTCTCTGAAAACAACTGTTTATTATCCCCGTATTTTCCGTTATTGATTTGTACAATCGCCCATTTACTCAAATCGTTTACACTAGAATAAATTCCGGCAGCTCCATCAAAAAGATTATTTTCATAACGTTTGATCGTTTTTAATTTTCCGTCAATCGGAACGTGAGGCGTGATGACATTTGAAGTATCCTTTAAACGTTTTACAGAAGCTACACTTTTATCCATTTCTAATGGTTTCATGATGCGTGTTTCTACAAAATCAGCCCAGGTTTGACCGCTCACAACGTGAACAATTTCACCTGCAATTATATACATCAGGTTATCGTAATCGTATTTAGTCCTAAAACTGGAAACTGGTTTTAAATATCTAAGATTATGAACAATATCTGCTGCTTTAAAATCACTTCCGTCAGGCCAGATCATTAAATCTCCGGCTCCAAGTCCGAGACCGCTTCTATGCGTTAGTAAGTCGCGAATGGTGAATTCTTTTGTAACATAATCATCATGCATTTTAAAATCGGGAAGATATTGAATCACTTTATCATCCCATTTTATTTTTTTCTCATCCACTAACATAGCAAGCGCAGCGGTTGTAAAAGCTTTACTGTTTGATGCAATTCCGAAAAGCGTATTGGCATCTACTTTTTCCTGCGTTGTTATTGATTTTACGCCATAACCTTTTGCTAAAACTACTTTTCCGTCTTTCACAATCGCAACCGCAATTCCGGGAACATCAAAAGCTTTTATGGTTCGATTTACCAATTCATCTACTTCAGTATTGGTTATTTGTGCCGAAAGTGAAAAACTAAATAATAATGCTAAAAAAGATAATTTGTAGTTCATGAGTAGGTGGTGTTTAGTTAAATCCTCTTTGACGTTTAGCTTCAAAAATTAAAATTGCCGCCGCAACCGAAACGTTCATACTGTCGATTTCGCCCTGCATTGGAATAATGATATTTTGTGTAGCTGCATCACGCCATTCCTGTGTTAATCCGGTGGCTTCGGTACCGACAACTAAAGCTGTTGGAGTAGTGAAATTCTGGGTATGATAAGAGGTTGAATTCTGTAATGTAGCGCAATAAAAGTCAATCTTTTTTTCTTTTAAAAAAGCAATGATTTCGTCTGTGGTTCCGGTTGCGATTTGGTTGGTAAACAAACAACCTACGCTTGAACGCACAATATTTGGATTGTATAAATCACTTTTTGGATTGGCAATTAGTACCGCATCAAGATTGGCAGCATCTGCAGTACGCAAAAGCGCTCCGATATTGCCTGGTTTTTCTGGTGCTTCGGCCACTAAAATTAGAGGATTATCAGATAGTTTTAAATCTGACAATTGCATTGATTTGGTTTTGGCAACAGCCAAAATTCCTTCGGTAGTATCGCGGTAAGCCAGTTTTTGATAAACTTCTTTGTTGATTTCGATTAATTGAACGGGTGAATTCACCAATTTATTAATCTGATTTTCAGTAACCAATTCGGGTAAAAACAAAACGGTTTCTAATTCGTAACCACCTTTTAATGCTATTGAAATTTCACGTAAACCTTCAATCAAAAATGCTCCGGTTAGTTTGCGGGCTTTTGCTTTTTCCTGCAGTAAAACAAGTGATTTTATAAACGGATTTTGAATGGAAGTGATTTGTTTCATTTTTTTAAAGGCTCAAAGTTGCAAAGGTTCAAAGGTACAGAGTTTTTTTCTTCCTGCAAGGTTTTCGAAACCTTGTAGGTTTCAGTAATATGAAACAAAAAAGTTTGCCACAAATTAGACGAATTTCCACTAATTTTTATTCGTCTAATACGAAATACTAATTCGTGTAAATCCTTGAAATTCGTGGCAAAAATAATCTATTCTTCAGTAGAAGCAGTTTCCTCTACAAGTTCTTCCTCTTCTTTTGGTCTTGTCATAACCTGATCTTTTTTGCCGAAAAAGAATTTCTTTACGGCTGCAAATGCCGCAATAAGGCCGATGACAATAACTTTTCCAAATTTTGCCAAAATAGCAAAGAAGCCGACTTTTGCCAAAACTTTTCCAGCCACTAAGCCTCCAATAGTCCATGCTGCAACAGTATCAGTATCGGCGTCAAAGTCTAAGTATTTATGTCCGTCATTGAATTCAACGCTTTTCAGGATTCCCGGAATACTAGCTTTTACTTCTGCAAGTTCGCCCATGTTTGAAACGGCTGAAATATTGTACATTCCTTTTCTTCCTAAAACTCTTAAATCGTAGTTTAAGGTATTGACTTCGTCTTTGCCAAATTTTAATTCTTTTGCCCAATGCAATACTTTTAAGTTAGTATCGTAATAAGGTTTTGACGCCCAGCCAATTAATTGAACTTCTGCATAACCACCTTTTTTTCTTTCTTCATTTTCAGCTTTCATGTCTTCCTGCATAGTCTTAAGCAGATCGTCGTAGTCAATATCATTTGCGTCATCGTCTTTTACAAAACCATCGCCTTGATAGCTTATTACAAACAACCAGCTGTTGCTGTGAGTAACGCCTTTCCCGTCCGGAACAAGTGAACCTAAAACGGATTCATCTTTCGGATTTCCCCATAAATCACTTAAAACGTGCTGGGTTTGTGCTCCGTTTAAGAATTTAAATCCTTTAGGAACGTTTACTATTCCTTCTCCTTCAGTTAAAGTAATTTTCCCTGTTTCATATTTCAGGGATTGCTCAATTTTGTCATAATAGGCTGCAGTAGTATCAGCCTGTGCCATCATTTTCGGACTAAAAATAAGACATAGAAAAATACTTAGTAGAATTCTTTTCATTGGTTTTGGTTGGTTTTAATTGGTTGATTATTGGGGTTGTTGAATTTATTTTTGAAGTATTTGCGGAATTTCACTAGCTACAGGATGTGAAGTGGTAAAATTATATCCCATAATTTTAGCAATGGTTTGTGCAAATTGTTTTTGATACAATTGTGCAGCTGTATTCATTTCACCTTTTGCTACAATTTCTGGACCCATCGCGGCAAACCAAATTTCAGATGCACCCACCACATCAGAACCGTGATCTGTCCATTGGGCTTTTGTTTTGTCGCCACGGCCGTGATCTACAGTGATTAGTAAAGTGGTTTTATTTTTGTATTGTGGGTCATTTTGCACGAAATCCCAGATTTCTTTTATCCATTTGTCAACCTGATTGGCAGCGTCAAGATAGGATCTGTAATGTCCGTGATGTGCCCATTCATCTGTTTCGCCATAAGCGATATAAAGTACTTTTGGTCTATTGGTTTTAAGTTCGTTTAGAGCTTGATAATGTGTAAAAACATCCAGACATTCGTCTTCATGAAAAGGTTTATACGAATTATTACGCATGTCATTTAACAACTTTTGAGTTGCTGTAGGTTTGTTTCCTCCAACATTATCATACGCTGAAATAACCGGAAAACCACTTCTTTCTTCATTCAAAATTCGGTCAAAAGCGTCCCAGGCACCGAAAGCCGCTGTTTTTCCTTTAAGTTTTGGCTGTTGATTTAGAAATTCTAAAATATTCACATTTGGATTAGCCTTATAACCATTTGAATTAATGGCTACATCAACATTTCCGGTCATAATTTCACTATATCCGGGATAACTGAACCAATAAGGATTGGATACATCGACTTTGTTCCCAAGATCACGATTGCCATAAATTTGCCCTTTAGAAGCAATTTCTAACCATAAAAAAGGCATTATTTTTTTACGACTTTCTTTAAAATCTGCACTTGAATATTTCTTATAAATATAAGTGCTGTCTCCCTGATTGAATCTTTTATCATTGGCAATTGCCGGATCCATTCCTTTAAACACTTCCTGCCATCTAAAACCGTCTGTGGTAATGATGATGATGTTTTCTGTCTTTTGTGCTGAGGACAAAAAACATGTGAAAACAAGAACAATTAAAATTAGTTTTTTCATATTTTTTGAATTTAAAAGTTGTGAAACAAGATCTTAAAATCTTATTTATTTGATATAAACTTTATTCTACGTCGTTAAATGAATTTACTTTATATATTAATCTAAGTTTAACCGGGTCTTTTTTCGAATTAGGATATTCCTCACTATTAACCCTTTGTTCAAATACTTTCATTATATCTAAATCCAAATCATCTTTAACGGCATAAGTTATTTCGTTTTTTTTCTTTTTTAACTCAAATTCTACCATTAATTTGCCAGATTTCATCGAATTTTTAAATAATTCATCGAATATTTTATCTGTTTTTTTTATCAGCAATTCAATATCTTCAAAGGAGCTATTTTTATTTAACTCTTCATCAGAACTTAAAAGAATAACCTTCTCCAGAGTTGTTTCTTTTATTCCTTTAGAAACAGAATCAATTTCTTTTCCATTTTGATACTGTGTAGTAGCAACATAATTGTTGTTTGTAGATTTTGGAGCTTCATCTAACCACAGTAGTTTTAAATCTTTTTTTAGCAGATTTAAAATATAATTATGCTTTTCTGTTTCTACAATTAATAAAGGTTCCTCAATATCAAATGATATTACAGACCAATAATATTTTAGCTCATTTTCGTTGGCTTTTCGAATGGTGTATTCACTTGAAACTTCATTTTTAAATTCATCCCAAATTATTTTGGAGTCAGTCATATCCTGGCTCATTTTACCATCTAATATTACATCGTCTACATGAAATTGAATTTCTCCACCTTCTATTTTTTGTATTTTTTCATTGGCTTTAAATCTTTTCCAGAGTTCAGGGCCAATGATAAGATTGTTTTGTAGTATTTTATAATCGTTGTTTTCTGATAAATTTTCGCTAATTAGTTTTTTAGCTTTTTCAACGGTTTTCGCATCAGCATATTTATAAACGACACCTTTTGGAATTGAGATCGTTTCATTCTTTTGTGCATGCGATAAAAAACTTATAAAAACGAGAACAATTAGAATTATTTTTTTCATTTTTTATTAGTTTAAAAATACATGGATTGATTTTAATTTTTTCAAAACTAATTAATTTAATTAATCGATTTTTACGTGATACCGTAATGTAACCATAAATTAATAAAAGATAGAAGAAAGTCTTTTAATGATTGCTGTTTAGGGAATAGATCTTTGAGAGTTTATTGAAATTTAACTGAATCTTTTTTTGACTTTGGATGTTTTTCGAAATTAATTATAAAATCCCTCGTGCCTTAATCTCCAAATACTTATTAATAGCATCTAAAGTCAGATTCTCCGGTTGCGTCAAAACCGAATGTATTCCATATTTCTTCAATTCGTTGGCGATTAAGCGTTTTTCGAACATGAATTTTTCAGCTATGACTTTATCATAAATTTCCTGAACAGTATCTGTTTTTTTGTTGATGATGGCATTTAGCTCTGTATTACTAAAGAAAACAACCACTAATAAATGGCTTTTTGCAATTCCTTTTAAGTAAGGTAATTGTCTGTTTAAACCATCCATTGTTTCGAAGTTAGTATACAAAATAATCAAGCTTCTCTGATTGATATTTTTCTTTATATCAACATACAATCGGCTGTAATCACTTTCAAAAAAATCAGTTTTGATGTTGTATAAAGTCTCCAGAATTTTTTGCATTTGTGAAGATCTTCTTTCGGCAAAAACTCTGTTTTCTACCTTTTTAGAGAAAGCAAAAATTCCGGCTTTGTCTTGTTTTTTCAGAATAACATTTGATAAAACCAAAGTCGAGTTTATAGCATAATCCAATAAACTCAAACCATCAAAAGGCATTTGCATCACACGGCCTTTATCAATCGCCATATAAACTGATTGTGATTTTTCATCCTGAAACTGATTTACCATCAGCGCGTTTTTCTTTGCCGTTGCTTTCCAGTTTATGGTTCGCAAATCGTCTCCCTGAACATATTCTTTTATTTGTTCAAACTCCATGGTGTGACCAATTCGACGAATTTTCTTGATTCCGTATTGATACAAATTATTCGAAAAAGCCAGCAAATCGTATTTCTTCAATTGAATGTACGAAGGATAAGTCGGCACCATTTGATCTTTATCGAAAGTAAATCTGCGAGAAATTAATTTTAAAGGGGAAGAAACATAGATATTTAAATTCCCAAAATAATATTCTCCTCGCTCCGTCGGGCGTAAATCATAACCGAATTCTTTTTGAGTAGAAGCCGGAATCGTTTTTATGATTTTGAAATCACGAACCTGGAACTGAAACGGAATTTCATCAATAATTTTAATCGAAATCGGAAAAGTATAACCGTTTTTAATTGTAATCTGAATGGGATTTAAATCGCCGTTTGAAAGCTTTTCTGGTGTTTTTCTTGAACCTTCAATTCCTTTTGATAAATATAAAAGCAATATATCAAGACCCAAAAACGTGGTTAAAACCAAAATAATAAACCAAACACTGTTGTATAAATTCGGTAAAATAAAAGCGCAAACAAACATTCCTATAATCCCTAATAGAATATAGAAAAAGAAGTTATTGAGATAAAGGCTTTTTATGAATTTCATGGTTTTTAGTTTCAAGTTTTTATTGTTTCAGGTTTCAAGTTTCGAGTTAACTTATAACCCATAACTCATATCTACCTGGGAATCTCTACTGTTTCAAGAATTTGCTTGATAATTTCAGAACTGGTAATGCCTTCCATTTCACGTTCAGGAGTTACAATAACACGGTGTTGTAAAACAGGAATTGCCGCTTCTTTGACATCTTCCGGAGTTACGAAATCGCGGCCACGAATGGCTGCAAAACCTTTGGCTGCGTTCAAAATTGCGATTGAGGCACGTGGTGAAGCTCCTAAATATAAAAAAGCATTTTCTCTGGTGTTAACTACAATTCTGGCGATATATTCTAAAAGATTTTGTTCGACTCTGATTTGTTTCACTAAACCTTGATATCCTTTTATTTCTTCAGCAGAAAGTATCGTTTTAATAGCTTCCAGTTTTCCGTGATCCTGCAATAAATGCTCTCTCTGGATGATCAGAATTTCTTCATCTAATTTTGGATAATCTATTGTTATTTTGAATAAAAAACGGTCTAATTGTGCTTCAGGCAAACGGTACGTTCCTTCCTGTTCAATTGGGTTTTGCGTTGCGATAACCAAAAATGGAGTTTCCAATTGAAAGGCTGATCCATCAATTGTAATCTGGCGCTCTTCCATAACTTCAAAAAGGGCAGCCTGTGTTTTAGCAGGAGCACGGTTGATCTCATCAATTAAAATTAAATTGGAGAAGATAGGACCTTTTTTGAATTCAAATTCAGAATTTTTTAAATTGAAAATTGAAGTTCCCAATATATCTGATGGCATTAAATCCGGTGTAAACTGAATTCGGCTAAAGCCAATATTCAATGTTTTGGATAATAATTTTGCCGTAATCGTTTTGGCAACTCCCGGAACACCTTCCAACAAAACATGTCCGTTTGATAAAATCGCAACCAAAAGCTGATCAATCATTTTTTGCTGACCTACAATAACAGTTTCTAATTCTGTTTTAATAGCATTTACATGCTCCAAAAGCGGCGCTAAATTTATTCTGGTTTCAAAATTCACATTTTCATTTGTGATTTCGGTTTCTGGGGTATTGATATCGTCCATGGTTTGGTATGTTTTCTTTTAAATGAATTTTTATTTTTTTTTGCCACAGATTAAAGGATTATTTTTTCTTTAATCTGTGAAAATGATTTAATCTGTCAAATATTTTTTATCTAATGTAAAATTTTCTCGATAGCGTTATTAATTCTGATTAAATCTTCTTCGAGACTTCCGTGATAACTATTTCGATGTTCGTTAATCAGAAAAACCAATTCCTGAATATCGGCTATATCTTTTCCTGTTTTATGATGTAGTTTTTGAATAAAAACATCATCAATTTTCGTTGTGTCGATTAAATATTCATTTCTCATTTTCTCCAGAAAATAAATGATTTTTTTATCAATTAGATTTTCATGATCACCTTCCTGATAATATAAATTCCCAATCGTTTTAGTGAAATCGACTGTTAAATTTGGTAAAGGTTTTAATATCGGAACAATTCTTTGTTTTCGTTTGGCATTAAAAATAATAAAAATCAGAATTCCGATTAAGCTTAAATACCAGGCCCATTTCAGCGCAGGCTGACTGTGAATATAACGCAAAGGAGAATGCGAAATCGATTTGTCGTTTTGCAATTTGGTATACCAAAAAACATCACCTTTTGGTATATAGGACATCACATTTTCAGCATATTGAAAATGGTCTTTTTTTAATAGATGAAAGTTCGTAAACGCCGCTGGCTGAGTATGCAGGTAAAAATTACCATCTTTATAAGGAACTTTTATAAAATTGATGTGTCTTTCTTTTTTCTCATTGCTTTGATATCCTAAAACTGTTGTATTTGCAGTATCGATTTTAGAAAAATAATCTTCTACAGCCTGTTGGAAAACGTATTTTTTAGAACTTACATTCTTATTTGCCATCCAGATTATATTGTTTTTTGGCTGGTGGAATTCAAATTTGGTATCAATTTTCAGGCTGTCCATTAAGGCTTCCGGAAATGTTCTCATGCTTAAAAAAGCATTATTTCCGCGTGAAACAAAATAAAAAAGTTCTTTAATCGATTGTTCATCAATATTTTCAAGATCTGAAATGCTTAAGAAAGTCCCTTGTATTTTGTAATTTTCAACCAAAGTATCAGCATCGTATTTAGAATCTAAATATTCATAAGGTGTTACATTGGCAATTCTTTCAATTTTCTGATTTTTTAAAAGCGGCTTAATTTCTTTGTTCAGAATAAATAATCCGTACGGAATTTTATCGTGTACAGAAAATGTTGGTCGCCAGTCGATAGGTTTTTTCTCGTCGCGGTCTGATATTAGGATTAAGGCTAAAGCAAAAACCAGGATAGCGATATAAATTTTGATCGATTTATTCATTGCTAAAGGTTTTTATAGATTTCTTAAAGCGGTTTTCGGCCTTTGTAAAAGTGGTTTCATCAATTTCAAATTCGCCATACCAAATATAATTGTACAAGTAGGAGAGATAGGTGAAATCTTCTCTGTAAACCGGACTTTTTATTTCGTATAGATAATCAGAATTGGTTTTTTCGATATCCCATTCGATGTAATTATTTTGCGCCATCACTTTTAGTAACCAAAGATAATAGTAACGAATGGCAAGTCTTTTTTCTCCGTTCTGAATACTTTCCTGTATTAATTTTTTAAAATCCAGTAAATGAATATTTTTCTCGATATCAGAATATTGAATGGCCCTTTTACTGGCATTTTTTCCAAAAATCCATTGCCCTTCTTTATTGATTAATGCCTTTACTATTAAATAAATCACCACAATAATTACTAAAACAGCCAATATTCTTAATGTAATAATGGTAACGGTGATAGAAGTTTTTGCATCACTAAAAGAGAAAATTTTTCTCAGTAAGTTGGCAATCCATTCTTTAATATTATCCCAAATACCTCTTTCCGGTGCTTTTGGTTCGTAATTAAATTCCGGATCGCTATATTTTTTTTTGAAGTTTTTTGAAAATGTTCTGGCTTCAATCGTATCTGAATCAATCTGAATATCCTTTTCAGTATATTTTATAGCAGCCACTTTTGGAGGTTCGGCTTCCGCCAAAGTATCCTGAGCATATGAGATACTAAAGCAAAAAAAGAAAGATAAAATAAGAAAAATTCTCTTCATTATTGGATTCTGTTAAGTCAATTTGGCTGATAATTGTTGTGCTTTTTTGTGTACTATAAAAGGGTAAACTAAATAATAATAGGAGATTAAACTCAAGGTTGATAGTATTATAAGAATGCTTAACCAAATAGGCATGTCAATAGAATATCGGGTAATAAAACCTTCCAGAAAACCGGCCATAAAAGTAAATGGAAGTGTGCTTAGGTAGATTTTGAAACTGTTTTTGAATCCAATTTTAAAAGAATTTAATCTCGAAAAAGTCTTAGGAAAAAGGATAGAAGCGCCAAAAATAAACCCGGCTGCCGACTCAATTACAATGGCAAAAATTTCCATAGAACCGTGTATCCAAATTCCGCGAACACTTTTCCAGAAAACACCATGCTCGAAGAAAAAATACTGAAAGGAACCCAGCATAATACAGTTTTGTAACAGGTAATAGAAAGTGCCAAGTCCGCCAAAAATGCCATAAAAATAGCATGCCGCTCCCACCTGAATATTGTTTACCGTAATACCAATAAAAGTTCCCCAGTTGGCAGAAGAACCATAAACAGCCATCGGATTTCCTTTTTTGATGTTTTCCAGCGTCATGTTCACATAATCATCGCCCATAATTAATCTGGTAAAATCAGGATCATAACGGGCAGAAATAGCGCCTATAGCAACGAAAGCAAAAAAGAAAACAAAAGCATATACTAAATACCTTTTGTATTCATAAATAAGCAACGGAACTTCGGTTACAAAAAACTCGAGAAGTCTGTTTTTTTCGGTTCGTTTCGTTTTATATATTTTTTGATAAATCTGAGAAGCAAGATGATTTAAGTAAATAACCGTTTTACTTTTTGGATAATAAGTTTGCGCATAGGCGAGGTCATTCATCATTTGAATGTACAAATTAGCTAACTCATCAGGATTTTTTTTAGCTTTACCAAAAATAGCGAGTTCAAACTCCAGCCATTTTTCTTTATTTTGTTTTATGAAGGCAACTTCTCTCATTGTAGGCTAAAATATAAAATATGTCAGAATTATCTATTAATACAACACAAAATGTTAAAATAAATTTTATTGCTGCCTCTGTTGGCGAGCGATTGGGGTCTTATATTATTGATTTAATCATTAAAGGATCTTATTTACTGGTTGTTGGTTTGGTACTTTTTTATTTTTTTCATTTTGAAAGAGTGCTCGATTCATTGGATACCTGGTCGATCAGAGCGGTTGTTTTTATTATAAGCTTCCCTATTTTGATCTATACGATTACTTTAGAAAGTGTTTTTGAAGGACAAACTTTTGGTAAAAAACTATTAAAAATAAAAGTGGTTAAAATTGATGGTTATCAGGCTGGCTTTGGAGATTATTTTATCCGTTGGTTTTTTAGATTGGTTGATTTTTCGATTATGGGTGGAATGGTCGCTTTGATATCTATAGTTACAAGTAAAAAGTCACAACGATTAGGCGATATGGCAGCGGGAACAGCTGTTATTACTTTAAAAAACAGAATTAATATTAGTCATACAATTCTTGAAGAAATTGGAACTTCTTATGTACCGACCTATCCTCTGGTTATTAAATTATCTGATAATGATATGCGAATCATAAAGGAAACGTTTCAGAAAGCAGTGAAGAAAAATGATCATGAAATTATTTATAAACTGGTTGCCAAAATTGAAAGTGTAACCGGAATTAAAAACCAATCTGGCGATAATAGCGATTTTATTAAAGTGGTTTTGAAAGACTATAATTATTATACTCAGAATATGTAATTCTAAGCTACTAAGTTTCCGAGATTCTGAGTTACTAAGTTTTTTATACTTATGTTTTGTAAATTTTTCTTTTGACTTTTTATAAATCTCCTTTTAAAAATGAATGCCATAGCCCTGATGGGAACGGCATCCTTTTATGGTGGACAGCAGGAATTAGCTCCTGAAAAATCTTATTCTTATTTGTAATCTATAATGGTTTTTGTAAGATGATTTCTTAACTTTGTTAAGAACGTTAATTTTTCAAATTTAATTTAATCTAAATACCATGAAAATAAAGAAAGTTATTGCAGCAATTTTGATGTTGTTTGTATCTGTTTTTGCTTTCGCTCAAGGTGGAAAAAAACTGGATAAAATTATTAAAAAAGATTATACAATTATTGAATGTACAATTGCTAAAATGTCGGATCAAACGGTTGAATATTCATTGCCAGGAGAAACACTACAAATTTCACTAGCTGTTTCGCAAATTGCGAGAATTGATTTTGGAAGTGGCCGTTCACAAACTTTTGATACTTCGTCTGCAAGTAATGCCGCGCCAAGCAGTTCTGGTCAGGCTGTAGCTGCGGCAGAAATGAAACCAAATACAATTGCAGTTTTGCCTGTACCATATGTAAATTCAGATACACAACAAGAATCTGAAGACATGGCGAAATTTGCACAAAACGATATGTATAACAAATTGTTAGATAAATCGGCTAATATTTTTCCGTTAACTGTTCAGGATTTAAGAACAACAAATAGTTTATTGCACAAAGCCGGAATTGATCATACGAATATCGATGAAACGCCAGTTGCAGATCTGGAAAAAATTCTTGGAGTTGATAATATTGTAGCGGCAAAAATTTCGTATACTATGTCAACTAGTTCAACCGCATCTACTTATGGAGGCGGAAGTACGACAATAAGTAACAATGATAAAAAGGTTAAATCGAGTGATTATTCGACTACAACGGCTAATACGCAAATGTATTATTACTATAATGTGTATTTTGATATGTATAAAAATACCACAAAAATTTATTCGCAAACCCGTAAACCTTTCCTTAATTTGAAAGACAGCTGGATCGATTCGATTACCTATTTGTTGAAAAGAAGTCCGATTTATACTAAGAAATAAACTTTAAGAGACAAGAAACAAGAATAAAGAGAATACAATAAAGAGAATACAATAAAGAGTAAAGAAGCAAGAGTAAAGAAGCAATATTGCTACCTTTGCCCCTCTGTTCCTTTGAACCTTTGAACCTAAAAAAAATGTTTCACTTACTAGATATTATCGGTACAATGGCTTTTGCCATGTCTGGCGCATTAACGGCAATGCATAAAAAACTGGATCCGTTTGGAGTTTTTATTATTGCTTTTGTGACGGCCGTTGGTGGTGGAACACTCCGCGATGTTTTAATTGGGAGAACTCCGGTGGGCTGGATGAAAGATTTGCAATACGTTTATGTGATTATTTTAGGTTTTTTTCTTGCGATTCTTTTCCGTAAAAAGTTTGAAAAATTAAGAACCTCTTTGTTTTTATTTGATACAATTGGTTTAGGCGTTTTTACTTTAATTGGACTGGAAAAAGGGATTTCGAAAGGATTACATCCAGTAATTTGTATAGCTTTAGGAACTATGACAGCTTGTTTTGGAGGTGTAATTCGGGATATTTTATGTACCGAGATTCCAACAATTTTTAGAAGAGAAATCTATGCTACGATTTGCATTTTTGGCGGAATCGTGTTTTTCGCATTAAGAAGCCTGAATCTAGATAACGATGTTTTATATTTACTGACTTCGGTTGTGATTATTACCGTACGTTTGCTGGCGGTAAAATTCAAATGGTATTTACCGGCATTCAGTCATAAATAAGATTTTATAAAATAATAATTGAATATTTTAGCCACGAATTAACGAATTTTATTGTTTTTTTGTTAATGATAATTCGTGAATTCGTGGCTATTTTTTCACTTGAAGAAATAATTAACCGGATTTGAGAATGAGTGAATTCTCTATAAAAAAATACGATCAAAACGATTATGCCATCTGGAACGATTTTGTCGCTCTGGCCAAAAATGCTACGTTTTTATTTCATCGTGATTTTATGGAATATCATCAGGATCGTTTTGAAGATTTTTCGCTTTTGGTTTTTGAAAATGGAAAACTAAAAGCAGTTTTGCCCGCCAATATAAAAGGAAAATCGGTGCACTCTCATCAGGGATTAACTTATGGAGGTTTATTGTTTTCGTCTAAATTGAAGGCAGAAAAAGTCGAGTCAATTTTAGATGAAATTTTATCTTTTTTAAAGAAAAATACAATTGAAGCTTTTCATTATAAACCCATTCCGTCTTTTTACTTTTCGAAAGGGAATCAGGAAATAGACTTTTTTTTGCATAACAAAGGCGCTTTTCCAGAAAGAAAGGAAATGAATATGGCAGTTAACCTGCAATTGCCTTTGCACATTTCTAAAAGTAAAATGAAGCATTTTAGAAGGATTGAGAATCTTGATTTGGATATTATAGAAGAAAAGGATTTTGAACCTTTTTGGGAAATAATTCTGGAGCCAAGATTATTGGAGAAATTCAATGCAAAACCCGTTCATACTAAAGAAGAAATAACTTTATTAAAGCAGAAATTCCCTGAAAAGATCAGGCAATATTCTGTTTATCAAAATGATGAGATTATTGCGGGAATAACTATTTTTGAAACGGAGAATGTTGTCAAATCGCAATACGGCGCCACTTCTGAAAAAGGCGAGCAAGTAAGAGCACTAGACTTTTTATTCATTAATTTGATGCATAAATACAAACGTAAAGGCAAGAAGTTTTTTGATATGGGGATTGTAAATTCAGAGGATGAAAAAGGGTATCATCCCGGACTTTTGCAACAAAAAGAAGAATTAGGCTGTGCTGTTTACAATCAGGATTTTTATAAAATCGATATTAAATGATACCATTTCTGGATCTAAAAAAAATAAACGAACCTTATGAAACTGCTTTTCAGGAAAAACTGAAACTGGTTTTAAACAACGGCTGGTATATTTTAGGGAAGGAATTGGAAACTTTTGAAAAGGCTTTTGCCGAATACAACCAAACTAAATATTGCATTGGAGTAGGGAATGGTTTTGATGCCTTAGTCCTGATATTCAAAGGCTACATTCAGTTAGGAAAACTGCAGAAAGGTGATGAAGTTATAGTTCCGGCAAACACTTATATTGCCAGTATTTTGGCTATTTTGCAGGCCGAATTAATTCCCGTTTTGGTCGAGCCAAGATTAGAAACCTACAACATCAATCCCGATTTAATACGGGAGAAAATCACAACAAAAACAAAAGCCATTTTAGCTGTTCATTTATACGGACAATTAGCTGAAATGGAGAAAATAAATGAAATTGCAATTCAAAATAATTTTATTGTTGTTGAAGATGCTGCGCAATCACATGGAGCTGTCTCAAATTCCAAAGATCAAATTCCAAATTCCAAACTTGACGGAAATATAAAATCAGCAAAGGCGCATAGCTTTTATCCAGGAAAAAATTTAGGATGTCTGGGCGATGGGGGAGCGATTACGACAAACGATTCAGAACTCGCTAAAGCCCTTTTCTCACTTCGAAATTATGGATCTGAACAGAAATATCATAACGAATACATCGGTATAAATTCCAGATTAGATGAATTGCAGGCAGCTTTTTTAAATCTAAAATTACCGAATTTAGATACTGATAATGATAACCGTCGTGCGATTGCAAAACGCTATTTATCTGAAATCAAAAATGATAAAATAATACTTCCATTTTGGGATTTTTCGAGTAATCACGTGTTTCATTTGTTTGTGATAAGAACTGAAAACCGTGAAGCTTTAAAGGAATATTTAAGGCAAAATAATATTCAGACTGTCATTCATTATCCAGTTCCGCCACACAAACAAAAGGCGTTTCAGGAGTGGAATAATTTGTCATTTCCAATTACGGAAAAAATCCACAACGAAGTTTTGAGTTTACCAATGAGCCCGATTTTAACGGATACTGAAGTCGATTTTATTATTGAAATTTTAAATCAGTATTAATTCGTGTCCGATAGTAAATCTTCATATCACCAAATTCTAAAAGCGACTTCACTTTTTGGAGGCGTTCAGTTTTTCAATATTTTAATTTCGATTGTCAGAACCAAATTAATAGCAGTTTTTATCGGCCCGGCCGGTCTGGGGATTATTGCTTTGCTGAATTCAACTTTGAGTGTCATAAGCAGTATTTCGGGCTTCGGAATCGAAACCAGCGCTGTAAAAAATATCTCGGAAGAGTATAAAAATGACGATTTAAAAACCGTTTCAAAGACTATTCAAATAGTAAAAAGAATTGTTTTTTTTACTGGCATTCTCGGAATGTTGCTGACGATTCTTTTTTCAAAAGCATTGAGCATCATTACTTTTGGAGATTCGAGCCAGACTTATTCGTTTACATTGATTGCAATAACCGTTTTATTTAAGCAATTATCATCGGGTCAATTAGCCGTTTTGCAAGGTTTAAGACAGATGAAATTGTTGGCCAAAGCCAATTTATGCGGCAATTTATTCGGGCTGCTTTTTTCGATTCCGCTGTATTACTTTTTAAGAGTTGATGCTATAATTCCAACCATAATAATTGCCTCATTATCAGCTTTAATTTTCTCTTTTTATTATTCGAATAAAATCAAAACAGAAAAAGAAAAAGTTTCTAATTTGATGCTTTTATTAGAAGGAAAATCTATTGTAAAATTGGGTTTTATGCTGACGATAAGTAGTGCTTTAGCGCTTTTATCAACGTATTTGGTTCAGATTTATATCGGGAAAAACGGAGGTTTAGAGCAAGTCGGATTTTACAACGCCGGTTTTACGTTGCTGAATTCTTATGTCGGAATAATTTTTACTGTTATGAGTACTGATTATTTCCCGAAATTATCTTCTATTAATTTTGATAATGAGAAGGTTAGAGAAAGTGTTATTCAACAAGCATTCATTTCAATCATTATTATAACGCCGATTATTGTTTTGTTTTTGACTTTCATTTCAGTTATAATTCCAATTATATATACTGCAAATTTTAACGCTATAATTCCTATGGTTTGTTTCGGAATTTTAGGAATGTTGTTTCGTGCCGTTTCCTGGGCTATGGGTTTCATTTTAATTGCAAAAGGTGATTCAAAAATGTTTATTAAAACGGCAATTGGTTTTAATATTTTGTCTTTAGTCATGAATATTTCAGGTTATTATTTTTATGGATTAGGAGGTTTAGGATTTAGCTTTTGTCTTTATTTTTTATTCCATTTTATTGGATTAAAAATCATTACCAAAAATCGTTATGATTTCTATTTTAATGCCGATTTTTATAAAACGTATTTCGTTTGTTTTGTGATTTGCATAAGTACATTTTTACTTCGATATATCGAAATCCCAGTTTTAAAATACAGCTTAATGACTTTGATGATTTTAATTTCGTTTGCTTTCAGTTTTTATCAACTGAATAAAAAGATGAATGTATGCGAAATATTTACGTCATTTGTTCAGCGAAAAAAAGATAAAAATGATTCAGAACGGTTATAGAAAATGTCACTCTTTTTATCATAAGTTCCAGTTTTACTGCAAAGTAAACTGGATCAAAACGCTGTACTTCAATTTTAAGAAATTCCCTTTTGAAACGGCTAAAAAGCTTCCGGTTTTCTTTTATGGAAAAGTAAAATTTGCTTCGATAAAAGGAGAGATCCATATTGAAGGGAAGATCCAAAAAGGAATGATTGGTTTTGGCCAGCCTTACGAACTGAATTCGGCTCATAAAGGTACCGCTGAAATTTTTATATTAGGAAAATTGACTTTCAAAGGAAAGTTCCAATTTGGTAAAGATTGTTTTGTTTTTGTTGGCGAAAATTCCGTTTGCGAACTTGGAAATATGGCTTCAATGGCATCAGGCGGAAAAATAATTTGTACCGAAAAAATTGTTCTGGGAGATTATGCAAGATTTGGTTCTGAAACTCAAATTATCGATACCAATTTCCATGATTTAATTGATACCAAAACTGGCGAAAAACTGCAAAAATCGGCACCCATTTTTATTGGAAATTATAATTTTGGAAGTAACAGGGTTTCGATTATGAAAGGAACTCAAACGCCGGATTTTTGCACGATTGCATCAAATAGCTTGTGTACCAAAGATTATAAAAATTTAGGAGAAAATATTTTGATTGGTGGAGTTCCAGCAAAATTGATTAGAAATAATATTTCAAGAGATTGGGAAGGCGAGAAGCAACAATTGGATGATTTTTTAACGATTTGATTTAAGATTGATATTAAAAGAGAAGTCCCATCGGGACGTCATGTTTATAGAAACATAATTTCATATTTTCCAAAACCCCATCGGGGTGACATGTTAAATTTACACAAAGTAAAGATGTCGCTCCGCTGGAGCTTTAAATCGGAATCAAATAATTTTCTATAAACATTTTGCTCCGCTGGAGCTTTCTCATTTTGATGGCAATTATCTTTGGATTATGAGAAAATTATTCGAAATCTATGTGTTATTTCCAATAAAAGATACTTGCAAAACAACTTATAATCAGCTGTTTTAAAAGCTAAAATCATTTCAAAATGCATTCGTTTTAAAATTGCTTTATGCTCAATTTTAGATTTATTTAAAGCAATCGCTTTCTGAATTATTAAATAGGTCGAATAATTTATTTTCTTAGATCGGGCATCATTTTTAATAAAAAAATGAGTTCCAAATGAAGTGGTCGAAATCCTTTTTTTGATTAAAATTTCATCAATATAATCAAAATCATAAAATCGGGAAGCCCTAATCCAAAGATCTAAATCTTCGTAAGCCAGATTTTCATCATAACCATTCAAAGTATCAAAAATTGATTTTTTGACCATTGATGAAACCGAGCAAATACTATTTCCGCCAGTAATAACATTCAAATAAATATCTCCGGTTGCTCTTTTTTCGATTGTTTTTTTATGGGAACCAACAGGGAAATAATAAAAATAGAAATCACCTTTTTCACTAATTAATTCGGCATTTCCATAAACAACACCTAAGTTTTTAAACGAACTTTCCTGAAAAGCCTTTAGTTGTAAAGAAACGCAATTGGGGAGTAAAATATCATCGCAAGCCAAATCAATGATATAATCGCCTTTAGCTAATTTTAATGCTTTATTGAAGGATTTTGTGCTTCCTAAATTGGTTTCATTCGCGATAAATTGAATTTCAGGATAATCAACAAGCCATTTTTCGATTACTTCTCTTGAATTATCGGTACTAAAATCATCCACAACAATCACTTCAACAAAAGGATAATCCTGGTTTATTGCCGAAAAAAAACTCTCCACAACATACTTTTCCTGATTGTAACACAAGCAAATAATGGTCACTAATGATTTATCTTGCATATTGTTTTTAAAGAGTTATATATTTGATACGAAAATAAGAAATCACGGATGATAATGGCTCACAAAAAAAAGAAAATTGCTTTAATTGGTTATCGCTTAAGCGGAGGCGGGAGCGATAAAGTGATGGCGAATTTGTCTATTTTTTTTGAAAGACAGGATTTTGAAGTGGATATTATTATTGTTTTGGATGAAGTTACTTTTCCGTATTTGGGAAAGCTGGTAAATCTCGGATTACTCAAAAACAAAAGCAACGGATTCTTCAACAAAATCAAAAGATTTTGGGCTTTACGAAAGTATCTGAACGAAAATGAATTTGATTTTATTATAGACTTTCGTTTTCGAACTAAAATGATTCAGGAACTTATTTTAGCGAGGTTTATTTACAATACCAAGACCATTTTTACCGTTCATAGTTTTTTGATCGATCATTATATGCCAAATAATTCGTGGTTAACGAGATTGATGTACAATCATTGTTTAGCTAATGTGGCAATTGTAAATGAAATGAAAACATTGATTGAAAATAAACATCAATTAAAAAATGTAGTTACCATTCACAATCCAATTTATTTGGAGGAAATCCAGGATAAACAGCATGAAAATATAGAATTTGTTTTCGATTTTATAATTGCTGTTGGGCAATATGAAAACGAAATAAAACAGTTTGATAAATTGATTTCAAGTTATGCGAAATCTGATTTAGCTCAGAAACAAATTCACTTGATTATTGTTGGAAACGGTGATGAATCAAAGCTTAGGGAGGTAGTATTAAAAAAGAATATAACCGATTTTGTTCATCTTATTGGGTATCAAAACAACCCTTTTAAATATATAAGCAAAGCTGTTTTTTTAGTTTTGAGCAGTAAAAATGAAGGGTTCCCGAATGTTATTTTGGAATCTTTGGCTTGTGAGACTCCAGTTATTTCTTTCGATTGTGATTTTGGACCAAGAGATATGATTAGTTCATTTGAAAACGGAATTTTGGTCGAAAATCAGAATTGGGAAAAATTGACGGAATCCATGAATTTATTGGTTTCGGATGAAGTTTTATATCAACATTGCAAAGAAAATACACTTGAAAGTATTCAGCCCTTTTTATTAGAAAAAATTGGGCAAGAATGGCTACATTTACTCAAAGCCAATTAAAATATGACGACAATTCAGGACATAGCATTAATAAAAATTCCGGTTGTAGAAGACTTAAGCGGGAATTTGGCTTTTATTCAAAACGATATTTTACCGTTTGAGTTCAAACGGGTTTATTATCTTTTTGATGTGCCGAGCAGTGCTTTTCGTGGTGGCCATTCGCATATTGAACAGCATGAGATTTTGATCGCATTAAGTGGAAGTTTTGAAGTAACTTTAAACGACGGCACTAACAAAAAAAGCTATTTGCTGAACAAACCCAATATTGGTTTGCATCTTCCAAAAGGAATTTGGCGAGAACTGGAAAATTTCTCTTCCGGTGCAGTTTGTCTGGTTTTGGCTTCTGATGTTTTTGAAGAATCCGATTATATTCGGGATTATGATGTTTTTTTGAAATCTAAAAAATGAGACTGCTTTACATTATTCCTAAAATAAAAGTGGCTGGCGGAGTTGCCAGAGTTCTGGCTATTAAGGCCAATTATTTTGTGGAGCATTTTGGTTATGAAATTCATGTTTTATCTCAAAATGAAGAGGGTATTCAACCCTTTTATGATTTTGATTACGATGTCATCTTTCATAATATGATTTTGAAAGGCAATATTTTTAAGTTCTTCAATTCTTTTCAAAAAGAAATTAATCAAAAGATTAGCGAAATAAAACCAGATGTTATTTTGGTTGCTGATAATGGTTTAAAAGCATTTATTTTTCCTTTTATAGCCAAAACTAAAGTTCCAATTGTATTCGAATGTCATGGTTCAAAATTTATTGAAGAAGAAATTCAGGAGACGAATTTTATTTCAAAATCAATTAAAAAATTAAAATATCGATTCAAAGATTTTGGTGCTCAAAAATTTACCAAAATGGTTGCTTTATCTGATGAAAATTTAAAAGAATGGAATGTCAGGAATGTTGTTGTAATTCCGAATCCATCCTGGATAAAAAGCAAAAAAACTGCTGATTTAAAACAGAAAAAAGTAATTGCAGTTGCGCGAAATTCCTACGAAAAAGGTTTAGATCGATTGTTGTTGATCTGGAAGGGAATTGGCGAAAAATACCCTGATTGGACTTTGGATATTTATACGGATGACGTCGATACTTTAGAGCAAGAAGCAATAAAATTGGAGATAGAATCGGGAATTAATTATCTGCATTTTGTAAAAAATATTCAGAAGAAATATCTGAAAGCTTCTATTTGTGCGATGACTTCCAGAACAGAAGGCTTTCCAATGGTTTTATTGGAAGCAATGGCTTCTGGTTTGCCTTGTATCGCATATGATTGTCCGACTGGACCGCGAGCGATAATTACAAATGCCGAAAATGGTTTTTTAATCCCGGATAATAATATTGAAATGTATGTTGGGAAGCTTTCTTTTTTAATTGAAAATGAAGAAGTAAGATTGAAATTTGGTCTGGACGCTAAAGAAACTTCAAAAGAGTATTCAGTCAAAATAATAATGGAGCAGTGGAGGAATTTTTTAGAGGGTTTGAATTCTAATTAAGCTTTTTTAAACTGCAAAAATACCCCAACTTATAAAGATCAAACAAAAACAAAGAAGGGTTTTCAGAAAGTAAATTTTGTTCGATTTTTGTTATATTTTTTTTGAAAAGGAAAACTGAAAATTTCGTTAGTTTTAGTTTTTTCAAAAATTCAAATGCTTTGATAATTTTACTGTCTTCTGAAGAGATTTTCTTTGAATTATAAATAAAAACAAGGTTTTCCAAAGCTATTTTCGTTTTATTCAAAAATACTTCTGAAGTTTCTAAATTCAAATGAAAAGTGGGATTTTCAATTCGGGAGATCTCAAAATTGTTTTTCTTCAAAACAGAGAAAAAACACAAATCTTCATAACCGTATTTTGTAATAGATTCTTCAAAAGGATGTTGCAGAAAAACTTCTTTTTGGATCACTAAATTAGAAGTTAAAAGAGAATAAGTTTCTCTTTTTTGTCCATAAGTCCAACGCAAAAGCTGCTCTTTTTGAGGCTTTTTATCTTCATAAATAATTCCGCCAAAAATTATATTTTTTGATGAATCGGAAATAGTATCAGTATATTTTTGAATGAAATTATCTTCAGCCGGAAAAGTGTCACAATCTAAAATTAGCAACCAATCGTATTTTGTCTTTTGAGCTAAGGAATTAATGTTTTTTCCTCTTCCTAAATTAACTTCATTTATAAAAAATGAACAATTTGAAAGGAGATTAACTTCTTGATTGAGAATATTTTTTGGTGAATTTGACGCGTCATCCTGACAAAGAATTTCATAAGTAATTCCACTATCATTACATTGCTTTACTAACTCATTTACAAGTGGTAAAACAGTATAATTATAAACCGGAATTAAGATGGAAAGCATTACACGGAGCGTTGCACCACTTCGAAGATTCTTTCATCTTCGCACTTTAAAGTTTTAGATGGGAATTTCATTAACAAAGCATAATCGTGCGTTGCCATGATAACCGTTTTGCCAAGTGCATTAATATTTTTCAATACTTCAAGAACTTCGGAACTCGTTTGTGGATCAAGGTTTCCGGTTGGTTCATCGGCTAAAATAAATTCAGGATCATTCAATAAAGCACGTGCAATCGCGACACGTTGTTGTTCACCTCCAGAAAGTTGATGTGGCATTTTATTAACGAAATCTTTCATACCAACTTTATCCAGAACTTCATCGATTTTGTGTTCCATGGCTTCTTTTTCAGTCCATCCCGTTGCCTTCAAAACAAACAACATATTGTCTTTTATAGAACGGTCCGGAAGCAATTTAAAGTCCTGAAATACAATTCCAATTTTACGTCTCAAATACGGGATGTCACTTTCTTTTAGAGTTGCCAGGTCAAACTCAACTATATGACCTTCACCTTCGCTTAAAGGTAAATCTGCGTATAAAGTTTTTAAGAAACTACTTTTTCCGGAACCAGTTTTTCCAATGATGTAGATGAATTCGCCATGCTGAACATCTAAATTAATATGAGATAAAATTTTTCTTCCTTCCTGATATATAGTGACTTCTTTAAGAGACAGTACGGTTTGTGACATAATAAAATTGATTTGATTGGTAAAAGTAAGAAGTTAACGGTTGGATTCAAAATAAATTTCAATCATTTCTGATAAAATATTGAAATGAAAATTTTTCACCATATAAGTGATATAAGGTCATTTTAGCAAATTGTGGAAAAGATTTTATTACGAATAATGTTTAACCATATAAGTGATATAAGTGCATTTTAATGGATTGTGGTAAAAGTTTTTTATTTCGAAAAACTTATATGATCTTCAGAGTTGTATACGTTGATAAAAACCTCTAGCTTATAATTACTTATATCACTAATATGATGGAAAAATACCCGCTCAGAAGCTGTTAAATGTGGTATGTTAAATTTTTTGTTCATAATAAATGCGAGAAACGTTTCGTTATAGACGGTATAAAATGATACATTTGAATACTAAATATAATTACAATGCGTAAACTTTCCTGGTTCTTTTTACTCCAAATAATCCTCATTTCGACCACAGTTTCGGCACAAAAATCAGCTATATATACATACGATTTAAAGGATTTTGACAAAGCACTAGCTTTATATAATGATAAACAATATGCTTCGGCACAACATATTTTTGAATATGTAAAAAACCACGCTACAACTGAAGAAGTTCAGTCAGACTGCGCCTATTACATCGCTAATTGTGCCATCAGAACCAATCAGGCAAATGCCGATGCGTTGATGGAAAAATTTGTGAGCGATTATCCAACAAGTACCAAACAAAATCAGGCTTATATTGAAGTAGCTCAGTTTTTCTTCGAACAGGGAAATTACCCAAAAGCGTTGCAATGGTTTGATAAAGTAGATGAAAGTTACATGAGTAAAGCTGATTCTGATAAATTCAATTTTCAGAAAGGATACAGTTATTTCAATGCTAAAAAGAAAAAAGAAGCAACAACTTATTTCAATAAAGTGGTAAACTCTCCTGAATTTGGTTCTCAGGCCAAATATTACCTGGGATTTATGGCTTATGAAGGTGACGATTATAAAGAAGCTACCAAATATTTTGATGAAGTTTCAGGCGAAGAAAAATACAAAGAAAAGCTATCGTACTATCAGGCAGATATGAATTTCAAGTTAGGAAATTTCCAAAAAGCAATTGATTTAGGCCAGAAAGCAATGGCGAAATCAAATGAAATAGAAAAGTCAGAACTGAATAAAATTATTGGAGAAAGTTATTTCAATCTAAAACAATATGGCAAGGCGATTCCGTTTTTAGAGCAATATGCAGGTAAAAAAGGAAAATGGAATAATACCGATTTCTATCAGTTAGGTTACGCTTATTATGAGCAAAAAGAATACGAAAAAGCAATTTCTCAATTCAATAAAATCATTGAAGGAAAAGATTTCGTAGCGCAAAATGCCTATTATCATTTAGGATTGAGTTATTTAAATACAGGCAAAAAACAAGAAGCTTTAAATGCTTTTAAAAACGCTTCTGAAATGGAATTCAACGCGCAAATTCAGGAAGATGCAGCTTTGAATTATGCTAAATTGAGTTATGAAATAGGAAATGCATATCAAACCGTTCCAGGAATTCTACTTGATTTCTTAAAAAAATATCCAAACAATTCAAGCAAAGCCGAAGTAGAAAAACTTTTGGTTGATTCATATATTTCGTCTAAAAACTATAAAGAAGCTTTGGTTTTATTGGAGAAAAATAGATCTGCTGAGAATAAAGCAGCTTATCAAAAAGTGCTTTTTTACAGAGGATTGGAGTTGTATAATGAATCCAATTATGCAGAAGCCGGAAAAATGTTTAAAAATGCCATCAGCGAACAGAAAACACCTGAGTTTACAGCACGTGCAACTTTCTGGAAAGCGGAAACAGAATATCTTTCAGAGGATTTTCAGAATGCGTTGTTGACCTACAAACAGTTTGCGGATCAGGCAGCAGCAAAATCGACAGAAGAATATAAAAACATCAATTATAATATTGGATACACCTATTTTAAATTGAAGGAATACGATCAGGCTGCAACTTCATTTCAGGCTCAAATTGATAATGCTCCAACTGATAAATCACGTTTGAATGATTCGTATTTACGTTTGGGAGATTGTCGTTTTGTAACTTCAAAATACAGCGCCGCAAATGAAGCATACGCAAAAGCAATTGCAGCAAAAGGTGTTGATGCCGATTATGCTCAATTTCAAAAAGCAATTTCATACGGTTTCATGTCTAAAAATGATAAGAAAGTAGAAGAGTTGAATAATTTTCTTCAGATGTACAAAAAATCAGAGTATCGTGATGACGCTTTGTATGAATTGGGAAATACATATGTGGCCGAGAAAAAGAATGATCAGGCGATTAAAACCTATGATCAGTTGATTTCAGAATATAAAAATGGTTCGTTTACCTCAAAATCAATTCTAAAACAAGGTCTGATTTACTACAATTCAGATCGTGATGAACAGGCTTTGGTGAAATTCAAAAAAGTAGCGGCAGAATTCCCAAAAACGCCAGAAGCTTTAGAGGCTGTTTCTACAGCAAGATTAATTTATGTTGATTCAGGAAAAGTAGATGAATATGCGACTTGGGTACGTACTCTTGATTTTGTGTCGGTTACAGATGCTGAATTGGATAACGATACTTACGACGCTGCTTTCAAACAATACAGTCAAAATAACAGCAAACAAGCGATTACTGGTTTTAGTGGTTATGTGAGTAAATTTCCGTCAGGCTTACACGCACTTGAGGCTAATTTTTATTTGGCACAATTGCTTTATGCAGAAGGTTCAGAGGTTAAATCTATTGCTAGTTATCAATATGTGATTGATCAGCCAAGAAGCGAATTTACTGAGCAATCTTTAAATAAATTAGCTCAGATTTACCTGAAAGCAAAGGATTGTGATAAATCGATTCCGGTATTAGTTCGCTTAGAAAATGAATCCGATTCTGCTCAAAATAAAAACTTCGCACAAGCTAATTTGATGAAATGTTATTATGACAAAAAAGATTATGATAACTCGGTAATTTCAGCTGATAAAGTATTGCAGAATCCAAAAGCAGATGCGAATGTAAAAGCAGATGCCCAGATTATCGTAGCGCGTGCCGCAATGCAGACGGGCGATGAAGACAAAGCTAAAACAGCTTACGCGAAATTATCAACGACTTCTAAAGGAGAATTAGCGGCAGAAGCTTTGTATTACGATGCGTACTTTAAAACTAAAGAAGGAAAATTTGAAGCTTCGAATGTTTCAGTTCAAAAATTAGCTAAAAATTATTCAGGTTATAAATATTACGGAGCGAAGAGTTTGGTCTTAATGGCGAAAAACTTCTACGGATTAAAAGATAGTTATCAGGCAACTTACATTCTGGACAACGTAATCAATAATTTCACAGATTTCCCGGATGTAGTTGAAGAAGCTAAAAAAGAATTAAGTGCGATTAAGTTGGAAGAATCAAAAACGAATTCGTCTATTACAAAATAAGAATTGAGAATAAGAAAAAAGAAGCCAAGAAGAAACAAGCAAGAAATCTATTGTCTTGCATCTTGCATCTTTTCTCTAAAAAAATTAAAGAAATGAGTTTACCTTTTTATATAGTTGATGTTTTTACTGATAAAAAATATGCCGGAAATCAATTGGCTGTTTTTTTAGAGGTTGGCAGTTTGAGTTCAGAAGAAATGCAAAAGATTGCACGTGAAATTAATTTTGCGGAAAGCACATTTATAACAAAACTGGATAGAGCAAACAACAGTGCCGACGTTAAAATTTTTACACCAGCACATGAAATGCAATTTGCTGGTCATCCTATTATTGGAACTTCGTGGGTTTTGATGAATAAAGTCTTTGAGAATTCGCCTGAGAATATAAAATTAAATGTTCCGATAGGACCCATTGCCATTCATAAAACAGAAGAGCTGATTTGGTTAAAAGCAGCTCAGCCTAAATTTTGGGATATTTTTTCGAAAGAAGATTTTACAGGATTCAGCAATCTGAAAAAAGAGGATTTTGAAAATCAATTTCCAATTCAGGAAGTTACAACCGGTAGTGCTTTTGTAATGGTAGGATTAAGTAGTAAAAGAGCGCTGGAAAATTTGGTTTTGGATAAAGACAAAACAGATGAATGGCTAATAAAGCATTGTAAAACAGCACACAGAGGCTTGTATTTCTATTATTTAGAAGATTCAAAATTGTTTAGCAGAATGTTGTGCATTGAGCACAATCAATTGGTTGAAGATGCAGCCACCGGAAGCGCAAGTACATGTCTGCAGGCTTTTCTGCTAAAGTATCATAAACCTGAATTTGAATTGACTAATTATCAGGGAGATTATATTGGTCGTCCGTCTCAGATTTACTTCAAAGGGAAATTAACAGATAATCAATTTGATATTCAGATTGGAGGAAAAGCGCAGTACGTTGCAAAAGGAGAGTGGGAAGCTTAGTTCAGGAGAATAGAGTATAGAAAATAGAAAATAGAAAATAGAAAATAGAAAATAGAGTATAGAATATAGAGTATAGAATATAGAATATAGATTGGAAAGCAAAGATTGGAAGTCTATTCTCTTTTACTCTTTGTTCTTTTCTCTAAAAAAAATAAAGTATGAAAATTAAATGCCAAAATAAAACCATCATTTTACTGCTGTTGTTTGCTGTTCAGCTTTCGTTTGCTCAAAATAAAAATGAAAGCATCGGGACAGAAACAGTGAATGTGGTAAAACCTTATTCGCCAACTATTTCAGATGCTTTTAAAGTGAAAGAAACTCCTTCGCTTGACGATAGCGGAAATCAGCCAAAAGAGACTATTAAATATAGTATTTTGTCGGTTCCGGTGGCATCAACTTTTACGCCTTCAAAAGGAAAGGCAGAAGGGGTTGAAAAATCAAGAAAAGAAAGATTGTTCAATAATTATGCAACGCTGGGAGTTGGAAATTATGGGACTTTGAATGCTGAATTATTTGTAACACAAGAGCTAGGAAACAACGATTATTTGGCAGGAATGTTTCGTCATCATTCTTCGCAAGGCGGAATCAAAGATGTGAATCTGAATGATGAATTTTATGATACGGCTTTGAATGTGGGTTATGGTGTAAATAATCGCGATATGTCCTGGGCAGTAGATTTAGGATATCAAAATCAAGTGTACAATTGGTATGGTTTGCCAACTGATTTTGGAATGACTTTGCCACCAGAAACACAAGAAGATTTAATTAGAGGAATTAACCCAAATCATTCTTATAACACGATTTCGTTAGGTGGAAATATAGAATTCAATGAAGGAATTTTTAATAAAATTGATACAAGATTTACACATTTTTCAGATAGTTTCTCTTCTTCAGAAAATAGATTTTATCTGAAACCTTCTTTCAAGGTGGATGTAATGGATCAATCGATCAATACAAATATTATTGTGGATCACGTAAGTGGATCTTTCGAGAATAATTATGAGCGTACTAATTTAGAACCTGTAAAATACAGCTTAACTAATTTTGGAATCGAGCCAAGTTTTGTAGTTCATGAAAATGATTGGACATTAGAATTAGGAGCAGGATTGTATTACGGGCTAGATTCTGAAAACAGCGGAAACAAGTTTTATATCTATCCAAAAGTAAATGCTTCGTATAAATTAGTGGGCGATTTAATGATTTTCTACACTGGAGTAAATGGTAGTTTAAATCAAAACTCTTATGCTGATTTTGTGACTCAAAATCCATTTTTATCTCCAACTTTAAACATGAGACCGACAAGTAATCAATATAATGTATTTGCTGGTTTAAAAGGGAAATTGGCAAACAATATCAATTATAATTTGACTGGTTCTTATCTAAATGAAAAGGATAAGGCTTTGTTTAAAAGCAATGATTATACAGAGAATTTTAATAACCAGAATTATGCTTTCGGAAACTCTTTTGGAGTGGTTTATGATGACGTAAGAACGCTGCGTTTTTATGCCGAATTAAAAGCTGATTTTTCTAAAAATGTTTCTTTCGGAATCAACGGAACTTTTAACAGTTATAAACAAGATGGTCTAGAGGCATGGAATTTACCTTCAATGAAATTAAGTTCTAATCTTGATGTTAATATTACCAAACAATGGTACGCTGGTTTAAATGTTTTCTATGTGGGAGAACGTAAAGACATGCAGACTAATCTGGATGTTACAACGCTTGGTGTTCCGGTGACTTTAAAAAGCTATTTTGATGCCAATGCACACTTAGGATACAAATACAGCGAACGATTGACTTTCTTCTTAAAATTGAATAATATAGGAAATCAGGCTTACGAGAGATGGTTAAATTACCCGGTTCAGGGATTCCAGGTTTTAGTAGGCGGAAATTATAAATTCGATTTTTAAAAGAAGTTTGCCACGAAGGTGCTAAGGTACAATGTTTATTATTAAATAATTTTTAGCCACGAATTCACGAAGTAAATTAATATTTTATTCGTGAATTCGTGGCTAAGTTTTTTTTACGATCTTTGCGACTTAGCGCCTTCGTGGCAAAAACACGTATGACTTTCAAACTAAAAATACATTCCTATTATTTACAAATGGTTCAGGATCGAATAGATGTTTTTAGAGACATGATTTCGGCTTTGACCGAAGATTCTAAAAACGATGCTAAAGGTTCTGCAGGCGATAAGCATGAAACCGCTTTGTCAATGATGCATATCGAGCAGGAGAAACTAACCAATAAACTAAAAGAAGCTATTACTCAAAAAGCTGTTTTAGATAAAATTGATGCCTCAAAAACAACAGAGAATATTATTTCCGGAAGTTTGGTTAAAGCCAATGGAATTCATTTGTATTTGAGTGTAGCGCTTCCTAAGATTTCAATTGACGGAATTAATGTAATTGCACTTTCTCCGCAATCTCCTTTGGGTTCGCATTTAATGGGGAATAAAGTTGGGTTTCAATTTGAAATTAATAAGACACATTATACTATTGAGACTGTTGAATAATTTAATTGAGGATTGAATAAAGAATAATTTCTGAACAGCTTGTATTCTTCTCGTTGAATACTTTTCAATGTTTCTTTAAAATATCAAAAAATAGTTCAAGGATCTCTTTAAAAACTTGGATTTTGTACTGCATTTATCCCTGAAATTTGAAATTTTAAAGTTTGGGGCTTTTTTTTGTGTTAAAATTTTACTTTTTGTATGTAAAAATTAAATTATGGTTTTAAATTGTAACTGAAATTGATATTTATGTTTTTCAATTGTAATCAATACTGCATCTTTGCCCTATCAAAATAAAATTTACAATTAAAAATATATAATTATGTGCGGAATCGTATGTGCCTTTGATCTAAAACAAAAAGCCGAGACTTTAAGACCTCAAGTATTAGAAATGTCTAAAATTATTCGTCACCGTGGACCAGACTGGAGCGGGATTTATAGTAATGATAAAGCAATTCTTTCTCATGAGCGTTTGGCTATTGTTGATCCAGCGTCTGGGAAACAACCTTTATTTACAGAGGATAAAAAGTTGGTTTTGGCTGCTAACGGCGAAATTTACAACCACAGGGATTTACGTAAACAATTTGAAGGAAAATATAACTTTCAGACTGAAAGTGACTGCGAAGTGATCCTGGCTCTTTACAGAGAAAAAGGACCTCACTTTGTAGATGAAATGAACGGAATCTTCGGATTTGCAATTTATGATGTTGATAAAGACGAGTATTTTATTGCACGTGACCATATGGGAATTATTCCTTTATACATTGGTTGGGATCAACACGGAACTTTTTATGTAGCTTCTGAATTAAAAGCTTTGGAAGGATATTGTACAAAAATTCAATTGTTTCCTCCTGGACACTATATGACAAGCAAAGACGGTGAATTTGTACAATGGTACAAAAGAGACTGGACAGAATATGATGCTGTAAAAGACAATGAAACTAGTATTCCTGAAATCAAAAAAGCGCTTGAAGCAGCAGTTCACAGACAATTAATGAGTGATGTTCCTTACGGAGTTCTACTTTCTGGAGGTTTAGATTCGTCTATTACTTCGGCTGTAGCCAAAAAATTTGCACAAAAACGTATTGAATCAGATGATACTACAGATGCCTGGTATCCGCAATTACACTCTTTTTCAGTTGGATTAGAAGGTTCTCCTGATTTAGCAGCTGCGCAAGTTGTGGCAAAACATATCGGAACAATTCACCACGAAATTAAGTTTACAATCCAAGAAGGATTAGATGCAGTTCGTGATGTAATTTACAACCTTGAAACGTATGATGTGACTACAGTTAGAGCTTCAACTCCAATGTGGTTAATGGCGAGAGTTATTAAATCAATGGGAATTAAAATGGTTCTTTCTGGTGAAGGTGCGGATGAATTGTTCGGAGGATATTTATACTTCCACAAAGCACCAAATGCAAGAGAATTTCACGAAGAAAACGTTCGTAAATTAGGAAAACTTCATATGTATGATTGTTTAAGAGCAAACAAAAGTTTGGCCGCCTGGGGAATCGAAGGTCGTGTTCCGTTTTTAGATAAAGAATTTATGGATGTTGCAATGCGCATCAACCCACAAGATAAAATGATCAACAAAGAACACCCGATGGAAAAATGGGTAGTTCGTAAAGCTTTTGAAGATATGTTGCCGGAAAGTGTAGCATGGAGACAAAAAGAGCAATTTTCTGATGGAGTAGGATACAGCTGGATTGATACTTTGAAAGAAGTAGTAGCGAAAGAAGTTTCAGATGAACAATTGGCAAATGCGAGATTTAAATTCCCATTACAAACACCAACTTCTAAAGAAGAATATTATTACCGTTCTATTTTTGCTGAACATTTCCCAAGTGATGCGGCCGCTTTATGTGTACCTCAGGAAGCAAGTGTTGCTTGTAGTACAAAAATCGCTTTAGAATGGGATGAAGCTTTCAAAAACATGAATGATCCTTCTGGTAGAGCAGTAGCAAGTGTACATGATGATGCTTACGAGAAAGCATAAAAAAATGAATTTTGAATTTAGTATATATTAAGTAAAGACGTTCTCTATTTTTAGAGGACGTTTTTTGTCTCTTAAATTATTTAAGTTCATAATTTCAACTACTTAGGATCTTTTTTTAGTAATATTTTAACTTTCTTTTTTATATTTGACATTTGTTGAAAAAGAGTTAAATCTACAAGATTAAGGAAGGATTTTCAGAGAAAAGCAGGAATAATAATTAGTTTTGCTGAACGTTGAGATAATAATCAACTTTTAAAGTTAATTCACTTCATGAGGGGAGTGAAAAATTAATAATAAAAAATAGAATTTTATGTCTGGATTATTGGCAGTTATTGGTAAAGGAAAAGATCCAAAACTTGTAAAAGAGCTTTCTAAAAGAATGTCGCATCGAGGTCCCGATGAGAATGATATGCGTATAATGGCAAACGGGAGTGTTATTTGTCATGAAAGTTTATCAATTGTTGACTTACACACGGGTAAGCAACCGATTCAGGGAACAAATAATGCATGGATGGTTCATGATGGCGAAATTTATAACTATCAGGAATTAAAAAACACTGTTTTAAAGGAGCATACATTTAGAACAAAATCAGATTCAGAAGTTATTGTCCATTTGTACGAGGAATTTGGATACAATTTCTGTAATATGCTTGATGGTGATTTTGCTTTCGTGGTTAGTGATGGTGATGATTATATTGCTGGAAGAGATCCAATTGGAGTAAAACCGTTGTATTATGGACTGGATGAAAGAGGAAGAATTTATTTTTCTTCAGAAATGAAATCAATTGCCGATCAGTGTAAATCATTTTCAACTTTCCCTCCGGGACATTATTACACTGCTAAAACAGGTTTTGTGAAATATTACCGACCTGAATATGAAGATCATGTAAAAGCGGTAGAAAATCTTAATTTAGATTTGATTCGCGACACTTTAGTCGAGGCTACCCGTAAACGGTTAATGAGTGAAGCTCCTCTTGGTGTTTTGTTATCAGGCGGTTTAGATTCTTCTTTGATTTCGTCAATTGCAGCTAGAATATATGCTGAAAACGGTAAAAGACTACCTTCATTTTCTATCGGATTAGGTGTTGATTCGCCTGATAATATTGCTGCCAGAAAAGCTGCAGAATTTTTAGGAACAGAACATCACGAAATACACTTTTCTGTACAAGAAGCTGTTGAAATAATTGAAAAAGTGATTTATCATATTGAAACTTATGATATTATCTCGGTAAGAGCTGGTGTTCCAATGTATTTGTTATCAAAAGCAATTAGTGAAAAAGGAATAAAAGTGATTCTATCAGGTGAAGGCGCCGATGAGATTTTTGGCGGTCATTTGTATTTTAGAAATGCACCATCTACAGAAGAATTTCAGGATGAAACAATTGAACGAGTTCAGAAATTGTTTACTGCCGATTTATTGCGTGCCGATAAAACAACAATGGCAGTAGGTTTAGAAGCAAGAATTCCATTTTTGGATACAACGTTTTTGGATGTTGCTATCCGCATTAAAACAGAGGAAAAACAACCGAAAACCTACGATGGTATCGAAAAATATATTTTAAGAAAGGCATTTGACACACCCGAAAATCCCTATTTACCAACAGAAGTTTTGTGGAGACAAAAAGAACAGTTTTCAGACGGAGTTGGTTACAATTGGGTTGATGAATTAATTGAATATTGTGCTGAACAGGTTTCAGATGAACAATTGGCCGGAGCGGCGGCGGAATTCCCATACAACTCACCAACAACAAAAGAAGCTTATTTCTATAGATCTATTTTCCATAAATATTATCCACAAGTTAGCGCTGCTCAAACAGTACGTAAATGGATTCCGAAATGGCAGGACAATCAGGATCCGAGTGGTAGGGCAAATTCAGCACACGTAAATGCAGATAAGGAGATTTCGAAAACTAGGGTGGTTGTTTAAAAAAAACAGATTTTGAATTCCAAAAACCAATTTTTGGAACCTAGTAATAATAATATAAAAACTGAAACTAAGCAGTAAATGCTGGTTTCAGTTTTTTTATGATGTCATTGGAATTTAAATTTTGGAATTTTGTTTTTCTATAAATTGCTAAAACTAAGTTAATAAGGTTTTTTGTTATTTAAGAAAAATACTATATTTGATTACCAATAACAATTTATTCTAATAATCAAACACAATCTATGAGAAACCTATTACTAAGTGGAATTTTGTACTGCTCATTCGTTTCGTTGAGTTCAGTTTATGCGCAAAAATCTGAAATGCCCAAATACATCACCAATGTAGAAGGTGTTAAAGAATATTCTTTAAATAACGGATTAAAAGTTCTTTTGATTCCAGATGCTTCTCAAAGCAATATGGTGGTCAATATTGTTTACAGTGTAGGTTCCAGAAACGAAGGTTATGGAGAAAAAGGTATGGCGCATTTATTAGAGCATATGCTATTTAAAAGTACCAAGAACCTGGGTGATATTAAAAAAATGCTTTCTGATAAAGGAGGGGCTGCAAACGGAACTACCTGGTTAGATAGGACTAATTACTACGAAATTTTTCCATCAAACGATGAAAATTTAAAATGGAGTATCGAAATGGAAGCGGATCGAATGATTAATGCAACTATTTTACAAACAGATCTTGATAAAGAGTTTTCAGTAGTACGAAACGAATTTGAAATAGGCGAAAATAATCCGGATGGCGTTTTGCAGGAACGAATTCTTTCAACAGCTTATTTGTGGCACAATTACGGAAATAGTACTATTGGAAGCAAAGAAGATATAGAAAGAGTTAAAGCAAATACGCTTAGAGTTTTTTATGAAAAATACTATCAGCCAGACAATGCAACTTTAATTATCGCAGGTAAATTTGATGAGCAAAAAGCGTTGCAATATGTTGGGCAATATTTAGGAGCTATTCCTAGACCAAAAAGAGTCTTAGATAAAACATATACAATTGAACCAGCTCAGGATGGAGAAAAATTCGTAGAGCTTAACAGAGCTGGAGACAGTAAAAATGTAGGAGCCTTGTATCATACTGTTCCTTATGCAGACAAAGATTTTGCCGCCATTGATGCTTTGGGAGAAATTTTGACCGCTGATCCATCGGGCTATTTGTATAAAACTTTGGTTGAAACTCAAAAAGTTTCAAGTTTATATGTTTGGCAGCCAAATGTTAGAGATGCAAGTTTTATGTATTTTGGTGTTGCGGTTCCTAATGACAAAGATATTAAGGCTACGAGAGATATAGTAAGAACGGAATTAGATAAAATACCGACTACTAAATATACGGATCAGGACGTAAGCAGAGCCAAAGCAAAGATTATTAAACAAATTGAAGGTGTTAAAAACAATACTATTTCTTTTGCAATTAATCTAACAGAAATTATTGGAGCAGGTGACTTTAGATTAGGTTACTTGTATAGAGATGCAGTCGAAAAATTAACAAAAGAAGATATTCAAAGAGTTGCTGAAAAATATTTCAGAAGTAATAACAGAACGGTTGGAATATTTATTCCTTCAAAAGAGGAGCAAAGAGTAAAATCTGTTGAATATACAGATGAGCAAGTGCTTGCTTTAACTAAAGATTACAAAGGGAAGGCTTTAGAGAAAGAAGCAGCTGCATTTGAAGCTTCTATTAAAAATTTAAAGCAGAATTTTGCTGAAGGTAAATTAAGTAATGGAGTAAAATACGGTTTGATCAAAAAGGAAATAAAAGGAGGTAAAGTTCAGGCCAATTTTAAATTTCCAGTGAGTAATGAAAAAGATTTATCAGGTAAAACAGATACTGGCGGAATTCTTGCGCAATTATTAAAGACAGGAACTAAAACCAGAACAAAAGAGCAAATCCAGGACCGATTGGATCAATTAAAGTCTAGTATTTACTTTAACTTTTCAGGACAAACTTTGTCGGTTAACATTAGTACCTATAAAGAAAGTTTTAAAGAGGTGATGGAGATTTTGAATGATTTGCTTGTTAACTCTACTTTCCCGGAAAATGAATTAACAAAAACGATTACTGAATATAATACTTATTTGGAATCGAATCTTAATGATCCTCAAACGGTCGCTTTTACTGAGCTTTCAAGACAAGCTACAAAATATGATAAGTCAAGTATTTTTTATACACCAACTATTCAGGAGCAGATAGATGCTTTTAAAAAGATAAAACAAACTGAGATAGTTGATTTTTACAAAAACATTCTTGGTGGAAATAATGGTATTGGAAGTGTAGTGGGAGATTTGGAAGCAAAATCTACAGTTGAGATTTTAGAAAATACCTTTGGAAAATGGAATTCTAAATCAAAATATGAGTTAGCTAAGCCTACTTATTTTGAAACAAAAGTACTGGATAAGGATTATATCACCCCTGATAAAGAAAATGCAGTAGCGCTTGGTAGGATTGGTTTTAAAATGACCAGAAGCAGTGCCGATTATCCAGCGTTTGTAATGGCTAATGAAATATTAGGAAGTGGAGGTTTTTTAAGTGCAAGAATTCCAATGAGATTAAGAGAAAAAGAAGGAATCAGTTATGGGGCGGGCTCGTTTATTGATGTGCCTATTACAAGTGATGTTGCTTCATGGTCGTATTATGCATTTTTAAATCCGACTAAAAAGAGTGCAGTTGAAATGGCTACAAAAGAAGAAATTTCAAAAGCATTAAAAGATGGGTTTACTGCCGAAGAACTAAAATCAAACCTGGTTAGCTGGCAGAATGAAAGAAAAACGAGATTAGGAAGTGATGACACTTTAATGAATCTTGTAAATACTTATTTGCAATACGGTGTTCCATTGGAAGACTATGATGACTTAGAAAATAAAGTTAAAGCATTAAAAGTAGAAGAAGTTAATGCCGTTTTGAAGAAATATTTAAGTTTAGATAAAATGACGTCTGTTTATGCAGGAGATTTTAATAAAAAACTATAAAGGAGGAAAAATGCAATTTTAGAAAAATCCAAATTCCAATTTGGGTTACATTATAGAATCCGAAATGACATGAAAATGTGGTTTCGGATTTTGTTTTTTCAGGATTGTTTATGGTTTGAAACGGGGCTTTATTTTTTTTAAATTTCATTTAAGATTTAGAATTTCAAAAAAACAGAAATTAAAATCGATTGTTCCTTTTTTAATTGACTTTTTTTGATAATATGTTAATAACTTAAGTGCTTTAAATAGGAATTTAACTGATATATAATTTGCGTTTTTATATATTTGCGTGTTAGACAATAATTACATTTTTTAGAATAAATTATATGAGCGAAGAAATCAAGAAGAACAATTATTCAGCAGATAGTATTCAGGCATTAGAAGGAATGGAGCACGTAAGAATGCGTCCATCGATGTATATAGGAGATGTGGGGGTTCGAGGTCTACATCATTTGGTTTATGAGGTTGTTGATAACTCTATTGATGAGGCGATGGGAGGACATTGTGATACCATTGGTGTTGCAATAAACGAAGACGGTTCGGTAACAGTTGAAGATAACGGTCGTGGTATTCCAGTTGATTTACATAAAAAAGAAGGAGTTTCTGCACTTGAAGTTGTAATGACTAAAATTGGTGCAGGAGGTAAATTTGATAAAGATTCTTATAAAGTTTCCGGAGGTTTGCACGGTGTTGGGGTGTCGGTTGTAAACGCACTTTCTGTTCATATGAAATCTACTGTTTTTAGAGACGGTAAAATCTACGAGCAAGAATACGAAAGAGGAAAATCATTATATCCGGTAAAACAAATCGGAGAAACAGATAAAAGAGGTACGCGTCAGACTTTTTACCCTGATAATACCATTTTTACTCAGACTACAGAGTTCTCTTATGATACTTTGTCAGCTCGTATGCGTGAACTTTCTTTCTTAAATAAAGGAATCACAATTACTTTTACAGACAAAAGAGAAGTTGATGAAAAAGGAGAATTTAAAGTTGAAGTTTTTCATTCTGATGAAGGTCTTAAAGAATATATTCGTTATTTAGATGGTAACCGTGAGCCAATTATTTCTCACGTTATCAGCATGGATAATGAAAAAGGCGAAATTCCGGTTGAAGTTGCCTTGATTTATAATACAAGTTATACAGAGAATATTTTCTCTTACGTAAATAATATTAACACTCACGAAGGAGGAACGCATTTACAAGGTTTTAGAAGTGGTTTGACAAGAACTCTTAAAAAATACGCAGATGCTTCTGGGATGTTGGATAAATTGAAATTCGAAATTGCGGGAGATGACTTCCGTGAAGGACTAACAGCTATTATTTCGGTAAAAGTTGCAGAACCACAATTCGAAGGACAAACAAAAACTAAGCTTGGAAACAGAGAAGTAGTTTCTCCGGTTTCTCAGGCAGTTGGGGAAATGTTAGAGAATTATTTGGAAGAAAATCCAAATGATGCCCGTATCATCATTCAAAAAGTAATTCTGGCGGCTCAAGCTCGTCACGCTGCTAAAAAAGCGCGTGAAATGGTGCAGCGTAAAACCGTTATGGGTGGCGGTGGATTGCCGGGAAAACTTTCAGATTGTTCTGAGCAGGATCCTGCAAGATGTGAGGTTTACCTTGTCGAGGGAGATTCGGCTGGTGGAACAGCAAAACAAGGTCGTGATCGTAACTTTCAGGCGATTTTGCCTTTACGTGGTAAGATTCTGAACGTGGAGAAAGCGATGCACCATAAAGTATTTGAAAACGAAGAGATTCGTAATATATTTACTGCTTTAGGAGTTACAGTAGGAACTGCAGAAGACAGTAAAGCATTAAATCTGGAAAAATTAAGATATCATAAAGTGATTATCATGTGTGATGCCGATGTCGATGGTAGTCACATTTCTACCTTAATATTAACGTTCTTCTTCCGTTTCATGAAAGAGCTTATTGAAGAAGGTCACGTTTATATCGCAGCTCCACCTTTATACTTAGTTAAAAAAGGGAATAAAAAAGAGTATGCATGGAATGATGTTCAACGTGATCAGGCAAATGAGAGAATGGGAGGAAGTGCGGCGATCCAACGTTATAAAGGTCTTGGAGAGATGAACGCGGAGCAATTATGGGAAACTACAATGGATCCGAGTTTCAGAACTTTGCGTCAGGTAACGATTGATAGTTTGGCCGAAGCAGACAGAGTTTTCTCAATGTTAATGGGTGATGAAGTCCCACCGCGTAGAGAATTTATCGAGAAAAATGCTGTTTACGCAAATATCGATGCATAATAAAAAAGTTTAGCCTTCAATTCGTTTAATTGTTTAAATTTACTTAAACGATTAAACGAATTGTCGTTTCTAAAATAAATTAATTAATAACCGATAAAGTATAAAATATGAAAGTTACCATTGTAGGAGCAGGAAATGTTGGAGCTACATGTGCAGATGTTATTTCTTATAGAGGAATTGCCAGCGAAGTAGTGTTGTTGGATATTAAAGAAGGTTTTGCCGAAGGGAAAGCGTTGGATATTATGCAATGCGCTACCAATACAGGTTTTAATACCAAAGTATCAGGTGTAACCAATGATTATTCTAAAACAGCAGGAAGTGATGTAGTAGTAATTACCTCAGGAATTCCAAGAAAACCAGGAATGACACGTGAAGAATTAATAGGTATTAATGCAGGAATTGTAAAAACAGTTGCTGAGAATGTATTAAAGCATTCGCCAAATACTATTATAGTTGTTGTTTCGAATCCAATGGATACGATGACGTATTTAGCTTTGAAATCCACCGGGTTACCAAAAAACAGAATTATTGGTATGGGTGGTGCTTTAGATAGTTCTCGTTTCAGAACTTATTTGTCTTTGGCTTTAGACAAACCGGCAAATGATATTTCAGCAATGGTAATTGGAGGTCATGGTGATACTACAATGATTCCGTTGACGCGTTTAGCATCTTATAATGGAATTCCAGTAACAGAATTTCTTTCAGAAGAGGCGTTGCAAAAGGTTGCTGCTGATACTATGGTAGGAGGAGCAACACTTACAGGTCTTTTAGGTACATCAGCATGGTATGCGCCAGGAGCTTCTGTGGCTTATCTAGTTGATAGTATATTGAATGACCAAAAGAAAATGATTGCCTGTTCTGTTTTTGTTGAAGGAGAATACGGACAAAATGATATATGTATTGGAGTACCTTGTATTATAGGTAAGAATGGTGTAGAAGAAATTTTGGACATTCAGTTAAATGATAATGAAAAGGCTTTATTTGCTAAAAGTGCAGATGCAGTAAGAGGCATGAATGATGCCTTAAAGTCGATTTTAGTATAAAGAATTTGGTAAAAAAAGGAAAAGGCTGCACTTTTGCAGTCTTTTTTTTGAGATTAATTAATAAATAAATTGGTTAATCTTTTCGAGAATTATATATTTGCTCGGTTTAAAAAAAATGTTGTAATTCGTGATCTGGTTTTTTAGTTTTAAAAAATGATGTCAGGGCTTATTTTATGGGACTTTAAAACAAAAACAAACAATAAAACATAATTAATTTTTAGTAATAATGCAGAATAAAGGACTTATTAAATTTTTCGCAATTCTATTTGCATTGGTAAGTATTTACCAACTTTCGTTCACTTTTGTGGCAAACAGCGTCAAAAGTGAAGCTAAAGCTTTTGCAGGAGACAATCCTGATAAAGAGCTAAAATATTTAGATTCTATTGGTAAAGTAGAGGTACTAAATCTTGGTTTTACAAATTTTACTTATGATGAAGTAAAAAACAAACAATTAAATAAAGGTCTTGACTTAGAAGGAGGAATCAACGTAATTCTTCAAATCTCTGTTAAGGATGTATTGAAAGGATTGTCAAACAATTCTAAAAATCCGGTATTTAATAAATCATTAGCTGATGCGACTGCAAATTTAGAAGGAAACAAAACCTATTTAAATAAGTTTTTTGAGGCATTTGAAGCAAACTCAAACGGAACTACAAAATTAGCTTCGCCAGATATCTTTGCAAACAGAAGCTTACAAGGTGAAGGTGGAATTGATTTCCAAATGACTGATGCGCAAGCTCAAAAAGTAATTAAGAAAAAAGTTGATGAGTCTATCGAAAGTGCTTACAAAGTATTAAGAGAGCGTATTGACAAATTTGGTGTAACTCAACCAAACATTCAAAAATTAGGAGAAACTGGAAGAATTTTAGTTGAGCTTCCAGGTGCTAAAGATGTTGATAGAATCAAGAAATTATTAGGTGGAAAAGCTCAATTAGAGTTTTGGGAAACTTATAAAATTGAAGAAATTGGAAACTTCTTAGTTGCTACTAACGAAGCTTTGAAAAAAACTGAAGTTAAAAAAACAGAAACTAAAGCAGTTGCTAAAGATTCATTGAATGCTTTATTGACTGATGCTAAAGATTCTGTTGATGTTAAAAAAGGAAACAACCCGTTATTTGACAAAATATTAGGTCAGGGTGGTGGACCAGTTTTAGCTTACTTTGCTCCAAAAGATACTGCTACTATCAATGCTTATTTTAAAAGACCAGAAATTAGAGTTTTATTGGCTGCTGACCAACACAATGCAAAATTTGTATGGAGTAAACCAACTACTTTAAAAGATGCTAAAGGAAAAGAAGTTGAAGCAGTTGAATTATATGCTTTAAAAGGAAACAGAGATAACGTACCTGCTATGAGCGGTGGTGTTGTTACTGATGCAAAAGATACTTTTGACCAATTAGGAAAACCAGCTGTTTCTATGCAAATGAACAGCCAGGGTGCTAAAGTTTGGGAAGAATTGACAGGTAGAGCTTTTGCTCAAAAAAGTTATATTGCTATTGTTTTAGATAACATTGTATATTCTGCTCCTGGTGTTACTAGTGGTCCAATCGCTGGAGGAAGATCTGAAATTACAGGTTCTTTTGATGTGGCTGAAACTAAAGATTTAGCAAACGTATTGAATGCAGGTAAATTGCCAGCTTCTGCAGATATTATCCAATCAACTGTTGTAGGACCATCTTTAGGTCAGGCTGCAATTGATGCTGGTACAATTTCATCTGTATTAGGATTTTTATTAGTTTGTTTATGGATGGTATTCTATTATGGTAAAGCAGGTTGGTATGCTAACCTTGCGTTATTATTAAACTTACTATTCTTGTTTGGAATTATGGCAAGTTTTGGTTTTGTATTAACATTACCAGGTATTGCAGGTATCGTATTAACATTAGGTACTGCGGTAGATGCTAACATTATTATATTTGAAAGAGCAAAAGAAGAATTGCGTGAAGGAAAATCATTGTCTGAGGCTGTTGTTGCTTCTTACGGATGGCACGGTGCAATGCGTTCTATTATTGATGCAAACGTAACTCACGTTTTAACTGGAGCAATCTTGTTTATTTTTGGAACAGGACCAATTAAAGGTTTTGCTTTAACATTGTTAATTGGTATCGTAACTTCATTGTTTACATCAATTTTTATCGCGAGAATTTTCATTGACAGAAATATTGCTGGAAAAGGTGATTTAACTTTTTCTACTAATATTACTAAAAACTGGTTTACTAATTTCCATTTTGACTTTATCAAAATCAAAAAATTCACTTATATCTTCTCTTCTATTGTAGTTGTGGTAAGTTTGATTTCTATCTTCTTCGTAAACGGATTAGATGAAGGTGTTGATTTTGTTGGAGGAAGAACTTTCCAGGTTAAATTTGAAAAGCCAGTAGATGCTACAGTTGTTTCAGATGAATTATCTACTGCTTTTGGAACTCCTGTTGAAGCTAAAATTTTAGGTGATGATGATCAGTTGAAAATCACTACTAAGTATAAGATTAAAGAAGACGGTGTTGCTGTTGATGAAGAAGTGAACAAAAAATTATATGATGCATTAGCGAAATATTTCCCTAATGTTTCTTATGAGAAATTCACTAACACATTTGATGGTAAAAAAGTTGGAGTATTGCAATCTTCTAAAGTTGGAGCTTCTATCTCTGAAGATATCAAAACAAACTCATACTGGGCTGTTCTTGGTGCGATGGCAGTTATTTTCTTATACTTAATGATTTCTTTCCGTAAATGGCAATATTCATTAGGTGCGATAGCAGCTGTTGCGCATGACGTAATCTTTGTGTTAGGAATCTACTCTTTATGTTATAAATTCATGCCTTTCCATATGGAAATGGATCAGCACTTTATTGCTGCGATTCTTACCGTTATTGGATACTCTATGAATGATACCGTAATTGTATTTGACAGAATTAGAGAGTTTATTATCGGAAACCGTAAAGGTAGTTTTGAAGATATCGTAAACGCTTCTATTAATACTACATTATCAAGAACGTTGAATACGTCATTAATGATGATCATTGTATTATTAACGATGTTTATCTTTGGAGGAGAATCAATCAGAGGATTTATCTTTGCGATGTTAATTGGTATTGTTGTAGGTACTTATTCTTCATTATTTATTGCTACGCCAGTATTGGTTGATACAATTTCTAAAGATGATAAACATACAATCGAAGACAAACATAATCAAGCATAATTAACTGCTAGTTTATATATAAAAAAAGATCCAGTGAAAACTGGATCTTTTTTTTGTTCATTTTTTTAGTTCCAGTATTTAAATGTATTTATTATAGAGGTGGTTTGGTATTGTTCATGCTTTTATTTTATGTATATCGTTAGTTATTATGGATTGAATTAACTTTTTCCGATATAATGGTATCACGATTGATGAGTGGATTTTAATAGTTCTACATTCCTTTTGAAAAATAGATTTCTTATCTAGCCCCGATAGGAGCGATATCTCCCGATTTAGAAAAACAAGTTTCTTTAGTCGTAGTTTTTTTTAATCGGGAATATAGCGGATAGCAGAACTGAACGTTCTTTTGGAAAAGCTACTTTCTGCTCCTGAAAATAAAAATTAGGAGAAGGAACTTCAATAGATCAAAGGTGTTACAAGTTGTAAATGAATTTTCTATTTACTACTAACCCCAAAAAAAATCGCCCAATACTTAGTACTGGGCGATTTTCTATGTTATAATTGTATTTTAAGATGCTGCTAAAGGATTTCTTTGTGCTCTAATGATAAAGAAAAGACCGATAATGATAAAAGGGATGCTTAACCATTGTCCGGTTGAGAAATAGCCTAATTCTTCTTCAATTCCGCCTTGGCTTTCTTTTACGAACTCGACGATGAAACGTATAACAAATAAAAGAACTAGAAATAACCCGAATAAGAATCCTGATTTAAGTCTTGTATTTGTTTTCCAGTATAAGAAGTACAAAATGGCAAATACGAAAATATAGCAAATTCCTTCGTATAATTGAGTTGGATGCTTTGCAGGAACTTGCGCTAATAATTCAGCGAATTTTGGATCGTGTACAATTGCATTGTAAGCTTCTTTTGGATCTGCGATTTGAGTTGCATTTACGGCTTCAGCTTTACTGAATTTGTCGTGTAAAAAACGAATTCCAAATGCAGAAGAAGTTTCGTGTCCGATGATTTCAGAATTAAAAAAATTTCCTAAACGTACAAAAACAGCACCACTTGCCACCGGAATAACTACGCGGTCTAAAATCCATAATAAAGGGCGTTTCAGGATCTTTTTGCTGTAATAGTACATTGCGATAATGATTGCAATGGCTGCACCATGACTTGCAAGACCCTGGAAACCTGTGAATTCAAATTTAGGTTCAAATCTGAAAGGTAAAAAGATTTCAAGTAAATGATTTCTGAAATACTCCCAATCGTAAAATAAAACATGTCCTAAACGTGCGCCTGCTAAAGTTGCTAAAACGGTCCAAACAAATAAAGAGTCTAATTTATCAATGGATTCATTTTCGCGTTCGAAGATTTTTTTCATTAGGAACCATCCTAAACCAAAAGCAATTACGAACATTAGACTGTAATAGCGAATCATAAAAAATCCTAAATTGATTCCTTCTGAAGGGTTCCAAACAAGGTTTAAGGCGTGTGTCATGTAGTATTGTATTTTTTTATTGGTTGTAAAAATAAATATTTAAAGTAGAGTTCCTCTTTATAAAAAGTTAATGTTTGTGTGAATATTTCTTCTCAGGAACCGGATCGTAGCCTGTTCTTCCCCAAGGGTGACAGCTCAAAATACGTTTCATTCCTAAGTAACCGCCATAAAATAATCCGTGTTTTTGCAGTGCTTCAATCATATAGCTCGAGCATGTTGGTTCGAAACGGCATGACGCCGGAGTAAATGGCGAAATGGCGGTTTGATAAAAGCGTACTAATAAAACAAATGGCGTAATGACTTTCATGGTTTATTAGAAAATGAATTGATTATACAGAAAAAGTTGTACCGTCTTTTCCGTCTTTCAGCTGAATGCCTAAAGCAATCAATTGATCTCGGATTTGGTCAGAAAGTGCAAAGTTTTTATCTGCTCTGGCCTGATTTCTCATTGCGATAAGCATGTTTACGACACCTTCTAATTTATCATTGTTGCTGTCAGTAGCCTTTTCGTCGCTTAAACCTAAAACATCAAAAACAAAAGCATTAATTGCTGTTGTAAAAATTTTTAAATCTTCGGCAGTGATCGTTTCTTTTTCTTCTTTTAATAAATTGATATAGCGAACCGCTTCAAACAACTGCGCAATTAAAATTGGTGTATTGAAATCGTCGTTCATCGCGTCGTAGCACAATTGTTTCCAAGAGGTAATATTAATAGAACTTGTTGCGCTGGCTGCAATAGCGGGCAAGGCCTCAACAGCTTCCATTAATCGTTTGTAACCTTTTTCGGCAGCCACAATCGCATCATCAGAAAAATCCAATATACTTCTGTAATGTGCCTGCAGCATAAAAAATCGTGTTACAGATGCCGAGAAAGCTTTGCTTAAAATAGTATTGTCTCCACTTAAAATCTCACCTGGTAAAATATTATTGCCAGTTGATTTTGCCATTTTCTTTCCGTTTAAGGTCAGCATATTGGCGTGCATCCAGTAATTTACCGGAGACTGACCAGTACAAGCTTCATTCTGGGCAATTTCACATTCGTGGTGTGGGAATTTTAAATCCATTCCACCACCGTGAATATCAAAATGATTACCAAGATATTTGGTGCTCATTGCAGTACATTCTAAATGCCAACCCGGAAAACCATCACTCCAGGGTGAAGGCCATCTCATTATATGCTCTGGTTCTGCTTTTTTCCAAAGTGCAAAATCCTGTGGATTTCTTTTGTCTGACTGACCATCAAGATCACGTGTATTGGCCAGCATGTCTTCTATATTTCGACCGCTTAAAACTCCGTAATTGTTGGTTTCGTTATATTTTACAACATCAAAATAAACAGATCCGTTGGCTTCATAGCCAATTCCGGTATCGATAATTTTTTTAATGATCTCAATTTGTTCAATAATATGCCCTGTTGCAGTTGGTTCAATACTTGGCGGCAGAAAATTAAATGACTTTAAAATGTCATGAAAATCTACTGTATAGCGCTGCACAACTTCCATCGGTTCCAATTGCTCCAAACGCGCTTTTTTGGCGATTTTATCTTCGCCTTCATCAACATCATCTACAATGTGTCCTACGTCTGTAATATTACGAACGTAGCGAACTTTATAATCAAGGTGTAAAAAATACCTGAATATAACGTCGAAAGACATAAAAGTTCTCACATTTCCTAAGTGTACATTGCTATAAACCGTAGGTCCGCAAACATACATTCCAACATTTCCTTCATGAATTGGGTTGAAATTTTCTTTTTCACCCGAAAGTGAATTGTATATTTTTAGATGTTGACTTGTATATAAAGGCATATTCGTTTTTACTGTTTAATCGTTTAATTTGTTGATTTGTTTAATCGTTGGAGTAGTTAACGATTAAAATTGCGTATCTAATTTGATGTAATCCAAGAACTCTCTTTTCGTTTGAGGATCTTTAAATTTTCCACCAAATTCAGATGTTACTGTGCTGCTTTCGATATCTTTAATTCCTCTTGAATTTACACAAAGGTGTTTAGCGTCAATAACGCAGGCAACATCTTCTGTACCTAAAGCTTTTTGAAGTTCCTGAACAATTTGCATAGTAAGACGCTCCTGAACCTGAGGTCTTTTTGCATAATATTCTACAATACGGTTCATTTTAGATAAACCGATAACTCTTCCGCTAGAAATATAAGCTACGTGGGCTCTACCAATAATTGGCAGTAAATGGTGTTCGCAGGTAGAATAAACAGTGATGTTTTTCTCGACTAACATTTCACCGTATTTGTAATTATTGTCAAAAGTAGAAGCTTTTGGTTGTTTTGAAGGGTTTAAGCCACCAAAAATTTCCTTTACAAACATTTTTGCTACTCTATTTGGAGTACCTTTTATGCTGTCGTCTGTCAAATCCATTCCAAGAGTTTGTAGAATGTTTTCGACATCTTTTTTTATTTTTTCTATTTTTTCATCATCTGTTAAGTCAAAAGCATCCTGTCTTACAGGGTTTTTCGCGTTGCTGCTAAAATGATTGTCTCCTATTTCGTCTAAAAAATCTTCGTTATTTATCATTAAAAACTACTATTATAATGGGTATATCTTTTTAAGGCGGTAAAGATAATTAATAAAAAGGAAACCTTTTCTATCGTTTTTACTATTTAATCGATCCTTTTTAGATATAGTTTAAATTAAGACTGTTTAGGTGTTTTTTAGTTTACGTTTTTATTAATTTATATTTATTGATCGAGGAAATAAGAGTACGTTTTTATAAAATCAATTGAAAAATCGGAAAAAGCAAATTTCCTGGTATTAGTTTCTTCAGGGGAGAATTTTTTTGCAGATTGGTATTTTGTTATTTCTTTCTCAGGTTTAGTAAATCCATAATTATAGGCAGTGGCGAAAAATCTAATTTTGTCTTCTGTGGTTTTAAAATCAATGTTTTGAAATTTGTATTCAGCAACATACCAGAAAACTTTTAGATATCGAAGTTGCCATTGAAAATTTGCCAGACGCTTTATTCTTTCTTTTCTTACCTCTGTTTCATTTTTCTTTTGAATAAGAATCCAATTATACTGCTTTAAACTTTCAGTGATAGCCACATAATTTTCTAAATCTTCTAGAAAGGAAGGTTTTATTTGGAAATAACCAGTTGAAAAATCAGATGCATTCTTTCCTTCATTAACATATAAAACTCTGTTTGAGGAGGTTTCCAAATAGTCTGAGTAAGAATCGTATCGTAACATTTCTGGAAAAGCAACAGAAAGAATATGTGCTTTTTCGTTTTTATTGAGTTCTAAATCAATTTTCTTTTTCTGTTTTTTTAATAATGAAAAAGCGCGGTTAATATGTTTACGATAATATTCTATACTTTCGTTTTGAGGATTAAAAAGAGGTTTAATTCTAAGATTATCTTTTGCATCCAAACTATTGTAATCAATAGTAAACGATGTTGATATCAGAAAGGGAAATACTATTATAATTAACTTTTTCATGATAAAAAGCCTATAAGTCTATAGCTAATTTACTAAGAACTAATTACATCAAAACTTTTTTAGTACTTTATTTGAAAAAAAATACAGAGCAAAAAAAATCTGTTTCAACATCTAAGTTAAAACAGATTTTGGAATAAATATTTTTGATCTTTATCTTTTATTATAAACTAAAAGTGCTTCTTTTAAAACGTTAACAGCTTTAATTAAGTCTGCTTTGTTTAAAACATAAGCAATTCTTACCTGATTCAATCCCATCCCCGGAGTCGAGTAAAAACCAGCAGCAGGAGCAACCATTACAGTTTCACCATTAAGATCGTAACTTTCTAAAAGCCATTGCGCAAAGTCTTCTGAGTTTTCAATTGGCAATTGAGCAATACAATAAAAAGCTCCTTTTGGTTTTGTTACAATTACGCCTTCAATTTTATTTAATTCGGTAATTAAAGTATCGCGACGGCTTTTGTATTCTGATATCACTTCGTCAAAATAGCTTTGTGGAGTATCTATTGCAGCTTCACAAGCAATTTGTTCGATCGTTGGTGGACTCAAACGTGCCTGAGCAAATTTCATCACAGTTGCTAAAACGTCTTTGTTTTTAGTAACCAGACAGCCAATTCTAGCGCCACACATACTGTAGCGTTTTGAAACTGAATCGACCATGATTACGTTTTGCTGTACATCTTCAAGGTTCATTACAGAAAAATGAACGTCATCTCCGTCATATAAGAATTCGCGATAAACTTCATCAGCGATTAAATACAAATCGTGTTTTTTGATTAAACCTGCTAATTGTTTAATTTCAGCTTCAGAATATAAGTAACCTGTTGGATTTCCAGGGTTACAAATTAAAATGGCTTTAGTTTTTGGAGTAATCAACTTTTCAACTTCTTCGATACCTGGCAAGGCAAATGCAGTTTCGATAGTTGAAACAAGAGGTACTACTGTTGCACTGGTTGATGATGCAAATGCGTGATAATTAGCATAAAAAGGCTCAGGAATAATGATTTCATCTCCAGGGTCTGTGATTGTGGCTAGTGCAAATAATAAGGCTTCAGAGCCACCAGTAGTTATAATGATGTCTTCTGAGTTAACATTTACGTTTTGACGTTGGTAAAATTTTGCTAATTTTTTTCTATAACTTTCATATCCGGCAGACGGACTGTATTCTATAATAGTTAAATCAATATTTTTTACCGCCTCGATGGCCACTTCGGGTGTCTTAATATCCGGTTGACCAATGTTTAAGTGATACACTTTGTGTCCTTTTTGTTTTGCAATGTCTGCATAAGGAGCGAGTTTGCGTATCGGTGATTCGGGCATGTTTCTGCCTTTGTGTGAAATTGTTGGCATGAGCTTTATTATTGAAGTGCAAATTTGCATTTTTTTTTTCAATTTAACGTAAACATTATGGGGTGTTACGAAAATGTAACAATTATCAATATTTTTATTAATTTTATCCTAAAATTTTATCAATGAAAAAATATTTCATGTTGTTTTTTGGGCTTTTCTTACCTTTTTCACTTTTGGCTCAGCAAGATTTTACCATTTCGGACCACAGAACTCAGGTAGCTATACCCTTTAAACTCATTAATAATCTTGTTCTTATACCGATAAAAGTAAATGGAATCGAGTTGAATTTCTTGTTAGATTCAGGTGTCGAGGAAACTATTTTGTTTAGTATGGAAGACAAAAAAGAAGTAAGCTTTAATAATGTAGAAAAGGTAAAATTAAGAGGATTGGGAGCTGAAGAAGAAATTGAAGGGCTGAAGTCTGCAAATAATGTATTGGAAACTCATGGATTAAAATCGCATAATCATTTGTTGTATATAATTTTAGATCAAAGCTTTAATCTGTCGTCTCATATTGGAATTCCTGTCAATGGTATTATTGGTTATCAATTTTTTAAAAATAATTTGGTTGAAGTCAATTATCAGAAGAAAAAAGTTATTATCCATAGTAACAATGAAAAAAACCGAAAAAGAATTGAGAAAAAGTTTACGACAGTTCCTATTACAATCGAACGAGCGAAGCCTTATATTGTTGCAAATGTTGTTGTTGATAGTGTTAATATTGACGCTAAATTACTTATTGATATTGGTAATAGTGATGCCTTTTGGATTTTTGAAAATAACAAAATTAAACTGCCTAAAAAGAATTTTCCCGATTTTTTAGGAAAAGGATTTAGTGGTGATGTTGAAGGGCATAGGGCAAAAATTGCAAAATTTTCTGTTGATGAGTTTGATTTTAAAAATCCAATTGTTGCTTTTCCTGATTTAACGTCTATTAAAAATGTCAGAATGGTTCCTGGTCGTATTGGTTCTGTTGGTGGGGAAATCTTGAAGCGTTTTACTGTGATTTTAGATTACCAGGATAAAAAAATGTTTCTTAAAAAAAATAGTAAATTTTCTGAACCTTTTACTTATAATAAAAGTGGAATAACTGTTCAACATAATGGTCTGCAATGGGTTCAGGAGACTGTTCATTTACAAACTGTCCAGGTTGCTTCATCTCCGAATGAAGTTACAGATAATAGAAAAGATGATAATTTTAGATATAAGTTCTCATTAAAGCCGGTCTATGAAATTGTAAATATTCGTAAAAACTCAACAGCTGAAAAATGTGGTTTAAGACCTGGAGATATTATCGTCAGTATTAATCAAAATAAACCTTATAAATATTCTTTACAACAAATAAATACACTTTTAAAATCGGAAGAGGATATTTGGATTACTTTGGAAGTAGAGCGGGATAGTTTAATTTTGAAATTTAAGTTTAGATTAGAAGATGAATTATAGGAAAATGCTACTGAAATATATGTGTAATTTTATATTAAAATGATGATTATCAATAATATTTTTTGAGATTATTTGAATATCATTTAAATTTTGTTGTTTAAAAGGAAATAGTAGTTCACTAGCGCTATAATTTTATTAAGTTTATACCAAATTAATAGTTTATGGTGGAAAAATACTCTAATTTCTTAAAAGTAATCCTGTCTTTTGTTTTTCTTTTTTATATCTCTGCGACAACTTATGCGCAATGTGCTGGTGAAGATAATGACGTGACTATTTGCAACGTTTCTGATGTAAGCAACCAAACACTCAATTTATTTGATTTGTTAAAAGGTTCACCTGTTCCTGGCGGAGAATGGACGGATGATGATGAAACGGGAGGTTTAGACGTATTGACAGGAGTTTTAAATGTCCAACTTATTCGCCAGAGTGGTGTTTATCATTATACTTATAAGGTTGAAGGTCTTCCTCTTTGTCCTGATAATTCTGCAACTCTTACACTTACAATTGGAGGATATTCCGGTATCACTTCTCCAAACGTTTCGGTTTGTAGTGCTGTTGAAACCTTTAATCTTTTTTCAGCTTTTAATGGAGTTGGCATGGGGCCGCATTCTAATGGGCAATGGCATAATGATACAACAAATCGGAATGTAGGTGCTGTTATTAATGTAGAGAATTTGGAAGGAACCTTCCAATTCACTTACACAATGCCTGCAATTAGTACTTGTCCGGCGATGTCTTCAACGGCAATAATCACAATTTTTAGATCACCTGAATCTGGAGATCCAAAAAATTTATCTTTATGTGGTACAGATGGTTTGGCTGCTTATACAAATTATGATTTAAATAATTTGCTTACAGGGCAAGATCCTGATGGAGTATGGATTGATCTTAGCGCCACAGGAGAGTTAACCTCTTCAACAGATCATTTTGTGGATCTTCAAAAAATATTCGATGCAAAAGGGGAGGGAACTTATTCGTATGGTTATAGAGTCAAATCTACAAATCCTATTTGTTCAGACAGACAGTCAACCGTTAGAATAAGACTTGAAAAAAAACTCGATTTTACTGGAGCTGAAGTTTTTATAGATCCACCCAATTTATGTGAAAAAGATATCCCGACAGCTACTTATTCTGTGAAAATCACGAAAGGACCGGCAGCTATACCGAACACTACTTATTTTGTTAGCTATAGTGTGTCTGGACCTAATGCAGCTAGTGAAACTATAACGGCGAATTTTATTAATGGAGTTTTAATATTTCCAATAAAATCGGATTACTTTCAACAAATTGGGCATTTTACGGTAAAGATTCTCAATATTGTTGCTGAAAATAGTTCTCGTGCCTGTACTAACATTATCAATGATTTATCTGGTGAATTAACTATTTATCCTATTCCTGATTTAACAGGAGCCAAAATTGTACAGGCAGTAACTTGTCAGGGTGCTGATGCAACTGTACAAATTTCGGATGCAGCTAAGGTAGCTGATGGAATATATCAAATTACATATAATTTGTCGGGTGCAAATACGGTTTCAGGTCAGATTGCAAGAGTTACCTTTGCAGGGGGAATTGCCAATGATTTTATAATTCCCGGAATATTAAATGCCAAAAGTGGTACTACGGAAATTGAAATTACAAGTATCGCGCTGGTCGTGACACCATGTGAAAATGCAGCAGATTTGAAAGGAAATCTTCTTGTAAATTCATTGCCGAATGTATCAGGCTTACGAATACAAATTAACGATGTCTGCTTTGGTTCACCTGTCACCGCCTCGGTTTCAGGATTAGGAAGTTTAACAGATGTTAAATTATCTTATGTGTTGTCAGGAAGTAATACATCAACATTACAAACGATCGATTTAACCGCTACGGGTGGTAATGCAAGTTTTGTGGTTCCTGCTGATTTACTTTTAAACTTGGGGTCTACAACTGCGACGGTAACGAATTTGACAAATAATATTACAAATTGTGGTGTAAATGTAAGCGGTGTTGCAAATGCTTTTTTATTAAATCCTATTCCAGTTGCACCAACTGCCCTTGATCAGTCTTTTTGTAAGTCAGATAGAGCTACAATTGCTAATTTAGAACCTAATGGTGCTCAATACAAATGGTATATTTCTGCAACTGAAACAACCCCTCTTGAGGATACTTATCTTTTAAAATCTGAAAGCTACTGGGTGAGACAGACAATATTAGACTGTGAGTCAGATCCAACCATGATTACAGTGACGTTAAAAGACACTCCGGCACCTGAATTGAATCCGGATGGGCAAAATTTTTGCGGTACTGACGTTCCGACGATTGCAGACTTATCTAATAACACAAATATTCCTTCGTCAATCGTTTGGTATGATGCTCCGGATAATGGAAATGTTCTTCCGTCAACTACTATTTTGCGCGAGAATATTACGTATTACGGTTTTGATTTTGATACAACAACTGGTTGTCTTTCTTTTGAAAACCTTTCTGTTATTCCTGATTTAACAGACTGTAATACTGTGCCTGATACTTTCTTTGTGCCAGATGGATTTTCTCCAAATGGTGATGGTATAAACGACACTTTTGTTATTCCGGACATTGATTTTTTATATCCGGATTATACACTTGAAATTTTCAACCGTTACGGAAACGGAATGTATAGAAGTTATAAAAATAAACCAGGCTGGGACGGTATAAATTACGAAACGCAAGGACTTAGCCATGGCATTGCACCTAATGGAGTTTATTTTTATATTCTCAATTTTAATAAAGGCAATAAACCTCCGCAACAGGGACGTCTTTATTTAAATCGATAATTTCTTTTTTGCATTCCTAATATATTTTTCAAATGAAAAAAATAATACTCTTTGTAAGTTTTCTCTTTTATGTAAACACGGTTTCTGCGCAGCAAGATCCAGAGTATACCCATTATATGTATAATATGAGCGTAGTAAATCCAGCCTACGCTACAGGTGTTCCAGCGATGATGAATTTTGGAGGATTGTATAGAACTCAATGGGTTGGTGCGGTTGGAGCTCCAAAAACTTTTACATTTTTTGGACACAGTGCTTTGACGGAAAAGGTTGAAGTTGGTCTATCCTTCATTTCTGACGATATTGGAGACGGTGCAAAAAAAGAAAATAATATTTACGCCGATTTTGCTTATGTGTTGAACTTAGGAGGAAAAAATAAAATTTCCTTAGGTCTTAAAGCGGGCGTATCTTCAATGCAGACTAACTTTAATGGATTCCGTTTTAGTGATCCCGATGTTGATAGGGCTTTCGCCGAAAATATTAACGCAACAAAACCAAATATTGGAGTTGGAGCTTATTATTTTAGAGACAATTTGTATGTAGGATTTTCAGCACCTAATTTATTAAAGACAAAATATATCGAAGAAAAATCAGGGGTAAATGCTTTTGGTGCTGAAGAAATACACATGTTTTTTACAGGAGGATATGTTTTTCAAATTAATGATAATTTAAAATTGAAACCGGCATTTATGTCACGACTTGTAAAAGGAGCTCCAGTTTCTGTTGATTTGACAGCGAATGCATTGTATAATGAGAAGTTTGAATTAGGGATGGCTTATAGAATTGATGATTCAGTAAGTGCTTTATTTAATTTTAATGTTACGCCTACTCTTAGAGTTGGTTACGCATACGATTACACACTTTCAAATTTAGGACAGTTCAATTCCGGGACACATGAAATTATGCTGCTGTTTGATTTAGACTTATTGGGAAAAGGATATGATAAATCACCTAGATTCTTTTAAAAATGAAAAATATGAAAAAACTACTAGTTATTATATTCGTATTTTCAATACAGTTTATAAACGCCCAGGATAAAGATGTGGCGAGAGCCCAAAGATTTTTTGATAAAACATTTTATAGTGAAGCTATTATTCTTTATGAAAAATTAGCTGAAGAAAAACCTTCTCAGGAAGTAATCAAAAACTTAGCCGATTCTTATTATTATACCAATGAGCTAATAAAGGCACAACGTTATTACAGGCTTTTATTTCAAAAGTATGGAAAAGATTTAGATAGGGAATATTATTTCAGATATGCTCAAACATTAAAAGCGAGTAATACCTATGCAGATGCCAATGAGGTTTTAAAACAATATTATGCCTTATCCACAACTAGCAAGGATTCTGTTTATTTTAAAAATGAGCTTCACGAACTTGAAAATGTATCTGCAATCGGAAACCGATTTGATATAAAAAATCTAGCTATTAATACACCAAATTCAGAGTTTGGGGCTGTAAAATATAAAGGTAATATAGTTTTTGCCGGAGTAAAATTAAAACCTGGCTTATTCGATAAAAAGTTTAAGTGGGATAATGAAACGTATTTGAATCTGGTTACAGTTCCTTTAGCTGAAATTAATGCCACGGAATCAAATGTAAGTTATTTTGCTGATGAGCTAAAAACCGGAATGCACGAAGCAAATGCTGTTTTTACGAAAGATGGTAAAACAATATATTTTACACGTAATAATTCTAAAAACGGAACAAAAAAGAAAAATGACGAGAAGATTTCGAATCTTCAAATTTTTAAGGCCGAATTAGTGGATGGAAAATGGACTAATATTACGGCGCTTCCATTTAATAGCGCAAATTATTCTGCAGAGCATCCTGCTCTTAGCGCTGATGAAAAAGTAATGTATTTTGCTTCTGATATGCCAGGAAGTGTTGGTTCTTTTGATATTTATTCCGTAAATATTAATAAAGGAGCATTTGATACACCGAAAAATTTAGGAGTACTAATCAACACAGATAAAAGAGAGCAATTTCCTTTTGTTTCAAATGACAATAAATTATACTTTTCTTCTGATGGACATTTAGGCTATGGATCTCTGGATGTTTTTGTTTCAGATATTACTGGAAATGAATATTCAGAACCTCTTAATATTGGTTTGCCATTAAACTCTAATTTGGATGATTTCTCTTTTAATATTGATTCTGATACTAAAGAAGGATATTTTGCTTCTAACAGAGAAGGTGGAAAAGGAAGCGATGATATTTATCAATTCAAAGAAATTAAAGATTTAATTATTGAAGATTGCAAGCAGTTTATTGCCGGAACAATTACAGATGTTGATACGCATTTAGCACTTGATAACTCGACTGTGATGTTGCAGGATTCTTCTAAAAAAGTTTTAAATACAATTACGACTTCTGCCGATGGAAAATTTAGTTTTACAGTTGCCTGCGAAAATTCCTATACAATTGTAGCTTTTAAAGAAAAATACACCAACGAGTCAAGAACTTTAGAAATTGGGAAAACCAGAAATAGTATAAACGATGGTTCATTGGCACTAAAATCTTTGGATGCGATTAAATTAGAAGAGCAGAAAAATGCTGAGGACAAACGAAAAGAAGAAATTCGTTTAGAAAAAGAGAAGAAAGATAGAGAAGCGCTGGCTCTTATTGCTCTAAATGAAGCAGCAAAAAAGGCTAAAGCCGATGAAATTGCTGCTGGAGAAGCGAAGAAAAAAGAAAAAGAGAATCAAATTTTGACACAAGAAAAAGATGTCGTAAAAGATAAAGACCGTTTAATTATCAAAACAGATCCTATTTATTTTGATTATAATATGTGGTACATTCGTAAAGAATCAAAAGTTGTTTTAGGTCGAGTGGTGGCTTTGATGAACAAATATCCGGGAATGGTAATCGAAATTGGTTCGCATACAGATTCTCGTGGAAATGCGAAATTCAATGAGGAACTATCTCAAAAAAGAGCCAATTCTACCAGAGAATTTATTATTCAGTCCGGTATTAATGCCAATAGAGTTTCAGCTAAAGGGTATGGGGAATCTGTGCCAATTGTTAAATGTAAAACAGATGACGCCTGTTCAGAAGAGGATCACGAATTGAACCGACGAAGTGAATTTGTAATTAAGAACTTATAAAATTCATCGGAATAAAAACATAAATTTAATTGAGAAGCCTTTTTTTTGGCTTCTTTTTTATTTATTTTTATAGGATAAGAATGAACTTAAAAATTAAATTATGAAAAAAACTGTGTTATTATGTTTGGTTTTGGCTTCTATCGGATTTCAAAGTTGTAAAAATGATGAAAAACAAAAGCAAATTGAAGCTGCAAAAGCTGAAGGTGAAAAGGTTGTAAATACGGAGTGTTTTAAAGCAATATATGAAAAGGATACGATTGACTTAAATGTAAATACACTAAAAAATGGAAAAGTATCCGGAGATATGGTAATGAAAATTGCCAAGGCTCCGCAAAGAACCGGAGAAATAACAGGAGAATTTAAAGGAGATACGCTGTTTATTGATTACACGTTTGTAGATACCGAACATAAAGACACAAAATTCAAAAATCCGATGGCATTGTTAAAACGTGACAAACAACTTATCCTGGGTAATGGAACTATGCAGACTACAATGGGAGTTACGTATTTAGTGAAAGATAAACCGATAGATTTCGAAAATGTGAAATATAAATTCTCAGCTGTTGATTGCGTTGAAAAAGCAAAATAAGTAGAGAAAATTTAAAATGAAAAAGCCGTTTCACAATTTCATGAAACGGCTTTACTATTTTGTTTAAATTCTTTTTTATAAAACTTCACCTTTAATTTTTAAGGCTACACGACCATCAGGATAATTCACCGCATTGGTTTCAACTGTAATAGTTTTACGAATAGGACCAGCGGCCATATTATATTTTACGTCAATTTTCCCTTTTTTTCCTGGCTGAATGGCAGCTGCAGGTTTGGTCACAATAATAGAGCTTACTGTAGATTCGGCACCTAAAATCAATAGCGGTGCATCTCCAGTGTTTGTAAATTCGAAAGAACGAACGGCATTATCACTCTTAGAAATTTTTCCATAATCAATTGTATTGTCCTGAGCCGCAAATTCAATTTTGGGACCATTTTGTGCGTAACCTATTGCACTAAACAATACGATTGCAATAAAAGAGGCAACATTTTTCATTTTGAAATTATTTTAAGTTGTAAGTAAATATACATTCTTTTAATTAACACACAAATTATTAATTCGCTTTTTATAGTGTCTTTAATTATTTACTTTTGCTGTCAATTATAATTACAAATATTGAACCAAAGTTAATTTCTGACTTAGTTACTTGTTTAACAGCTGTTAGGAATATTAAATTTAAAGAAATAACATATCCAAGATAAAATGACAATTCCAGCACAATTTGACGCTAAAACGATCGAGAATAAATGGTATGATTACTGGATGAAAAATAACTATTTTCATTCGGAGCCAGATCATAGAACGCCTTATACAATTGTAATTCCACCGCCAAACGTGACAGGAGTCCTTCACATGGGGCATATGCTGAACAATACAATTCAGGATGTTTTAATTCGTCGCGCTCGTCTTAAAGGTTTCAACGCTTGCTGGGTTCCGGGAACGGATCATGCATCAATCGCAACTGAGGCGAAAGTGGTGGCAAAATTAAAGGCTGAAGGAATCAATAAAAATGATTTAACCCGCGAAGAATTTTTGGCGCATGCCTGGGAATGGACAGATAAGTATGGTGGGGTTATACTTGACCAACTTAAAAAGTTAGGAGCTTCTTGCGACTGGGAAAGAACCAAATTCACGATGGATCCGGACATGTCGGCATCTGTAATTAAATCGTTTGTAGATTTATACAACAAAGGATTAATATACAGAGGATACCGTATGGTAAACTGGGATCCGGAAGCTAAAACAACTTTGTCTGACGAAGAAGTTATTTATGAAGAACAACAAGGAAAACTGTTTTTCTTAAAATATAAAATTGAAGGTTCAGAAGATTTCTTAACCATTGCAACAACACGTCCGGAAACTATTTTTGGGGATACTGCAATTTGTATCAACCCAAATGACGAGCGTTTTACACATTTGAAAGGTAAGAAAGCAATTGTTCCTATTTGTGGAAGAGTTATTCCGATTATCGAAGATGAATATGTAGATGTTGAATTCGGAACCGGATGTTTGAAAGTAACTCCGGCGCACGACATGAATGACAAAACGCTAGGGGAGAAGCACAATCTTGAAATCGTTGATATTTTTAATGAAGATGCTACACTAAATAGTTTCGGATTACATTATCAAGGAAAAGATCGTTTTGTGGTTCGTGCTGAAATTGCAAAAGAATTAGAAGAAATTGGAGCTTTGGCAAAGACCGAAATCCATTTGAATAAAGTGGGAACATCTGAAAGAACTAAAGCCGTAATCGAACCAAGATTATCAGATCAATGGTTTTTGAAGATGGAAGATTTAGTGAAACCGGCAATCCAATCTGTTTTGGTTGATGGTGATATTAAATTACATCCAAAACGTTTCGAAAACACTTATGCGCACTGGTTGAATAATATTCGTGATTGGAATATCTCACGTCAATTATGGTGGGGACAACAAATTCCGGCCTATTATTATGGAGATGGGAAAGAAGATTTTGTAGTTGCGGAAAACATCGAAGATGCCTTAGCTTTAGCTAAAGAAAAAACTTCTAACAACTCACTTACAACAGCTGACTTAAAACAAGATGTTGATGCACTTGATACGTGGTTTTCATCATGGTTATGGCCAATGTCAGTTTTTGGTGGAATAATGGATCCTGAAAGTGCAGATTACAAATATTATTATCCAACCAACGACTTGGTTACAGGTCCGGATATCTTGTTTTTCTGGGTTGCCAGAATGATTATTGCAGGTTATGAATATGCTGGTGAAAAGCCATTTACAAATGTGTATTTGACTGGTTTAGTTCGTGATAAGCAACGTCGTAAAATGTCTAAATCATTAGGAAACTCTCCTGATCCTTTAGACTTGATCGAAAAATTTGGTGCTGATGGTGTTCGTGTAGGATTGCTTTTAAGCGCTTCTGCAGGAAACGATATTATGTTTGATGAAGAATTATGTAATCAAGGAAAAGCGTTCTCAAACAAGATTTGGAATGCCTTTAAATTGATTAAAGGTTGGGAAGTTTCTGAAACTATTCCGCAACCAGAATCATCAAAAGTAGCGATCGAATGGTACGAAGCGAAGTTGCAGCAAACCTTAGTTGACATTGAAGATAATTTCGAGAAATATAGAATTTCAGATGCGTTAATGGCGATTTACAAATTAGTTTGGGATGATTTCTGTTCTTGGTTTTTAGAGATGATCAAACCGGCATATCAACAGCCAATTGATAAAGCGACGTTCGATAAAGCAATCGTAATGTTAGAAAGTAACTTGAAATTACTTCATCCGTTTATGCCATTCTTAACTGAGGAAATTTGGCATTTAATTGCTGACAGAACTCCGGAAGAGGCTTTAATCGTTTCAAACTGGCCAGAATTGAAACCGTTTAATGCGAGTTTAATTGCTGATTTTGAAAGTACAATTGAAGTAATTTCAGGAATCAGAACAATTAGAAAAGATAAAAATATTCCGTTTAAAGATGCGATCGAATTGAAAGCAATCAACAGTGAGAATATTTCAACTTATTTTGATTCAATCGTAACGAAATTAGGTAATATTTCAGCTTTCGAATATGTTTCTGCCAAAGTGGATGGAGCATTATCTTTCCGTGTAAAATCAAACGAATATTTTATTCCGATTTCAGGAGGAAATATTGATGTTGAAGCTGAAGTTGCAAAACTGACAGCAGAGTTGGTTTATACACAAGGTTTCTTAAAGTCAGTTCAGGCAAAATTGTCTAACGAGAAATTCGTTTCTGGAGCTCCGGAGAAAGTTTTAGCTAATGAAAAACAAAAAGAAGCTGATGCTTTGGCAAAAATTGCTACAATCGAGCAGAGTATTGCTGGGTTGAAATAAGAATCAGGATTTACTTTTAAATATAAAATCCCAATGCTGAATTTTTCAGAATTGGGATTTTTTTTTATTTTTCACATTTCACATTTCACCTTTCACTTCTTTCTTTTCAAAACCAAAAACAATGGATGAGAAACTAACGTAATTCCAACAATGATAATAAAGCTTTTAGGATCACTGTAAATGAAACCTGCAAGTAATGCGATAGAAAATATAATAGCCAACATAGTGGTCCAGGGATACCAAGCCGAACGATAGGGACGTAGTAAATCTGGTTCTGAATTTCTAAGTTTTATTAGAGAGCAATAAGCCAACCCCCAAACTATAATAGAAGTAAAGGCCGCAAATGAAAATAGGACTTCAAACGAACCAATGCAAATCAGAAACAAACTGAATACAGAAGAAACCAAAAGAGCCGTAATTGGAGTACCTCCTTTGTTGACGTTAGTTCCTTTTTGAGTAAAAAAACCATCTCGGCTTAAGCCATATAAAATTCGTGGCGGAATCATCATGAAAGCATTCAGAATGCTAATTAGAGAGAAAATAGAGATTACAGTTACGATAATAGCTCCATTTTTTCCGAAGATAATATTAGCAACATCGGCAGCAGCCAAATTTGACTTTGCTATGTTTTCAAGTGATAAAACATGGAAAAAGGCGACGTTTACCAAAACATAAATGGCAATAACCAGAAGCACACCACTATATAATGATTTGGGAATGTTTTTACTCGGATCATCATTCTCTTCAGCAAAAAAGCAAACGCTGTTCCATCCATTATAAGTTCCGATGATAAGTTGCAAGGATTTAAAAAAGCTGAATATAAGTCCAATTTGAAAGGCAGTATTGTCTTTAGGAATCGGAGCTAGTTGTACTCCTGAATACATAAAACAGGCAACGACCAAACAGACAAAGCAAATAACTTTTAGAAAACTCGTAATTTGCTGAATGGCACTTCCGTTTTTTACGCCGCTTAAGTGCAGCAATACAAATGCAACTAGTAACGAAATAGCCATTACGGTAGAATAACTCGCTAAGCCGGGAAACAAAATGATCAAATATTCACTGATTACAATGCAGTAAAAAGCAGGAGGAATGGCATTAGTAATATAATCAAACCAACCGGATAAAAAGCCGGCATAATCCCCAAAAGCCCTTTTAATGTAATTGTAAGAGCCTCCGGCTTTCGGAAGCATTGTAGCCAGTTCTGCATAGGAATTGGCGCCAATTAAAACATATACTCCGCCAAAAAGCCAGGAAGCAATAATAAGCCAATAATTATCTAGCATTCCGGCAATAGTTCCCGGTGTTCGCAGAATTCCAACTCCAATTGTTCCTCCAATTAATACGGCAATGTTAAAACTTAATCCGAGCGTTTTTTTTAATTGGTTTGGTTTGGAATCTGACATAGAATTTTGTTTTGTTGAATTTGAAATGTTTTCTGCAAAAGTAAAGATATTTAAAGCAGTCTCGCCTATGAAAATAAAAAACCTCATCTATTGCTAAATGAGGTTTTATAAGTTTAAAAGCCAAAACTTTCCCCGCTTTTTCAAATAGGAAAGTGCAGAAAAAGCCCTGGCTAATTAAAATCTAATTCAAATTTTTAGAACTTGTATCGTAGACTTGTCATGATTTGACGAGGTGCGATAGGATTCACACTATAATTTTCGTGAACGGTATAATTCAACTCGTTTGTTATGTTTGAAAGTTTACATAAAATGGAGAATTTCTTCCATTCATATCCAAGAGAAGCATCTATAGTAACGTATCCTTCTAACGGAATATCGCGATCTCTGATTGTAACAGTGTATGCCGTATCTGGTTTTGGTTTTTCAGGTGTAGGTTTATTTTCTGTCCACAAGTAATCGTCATTCCATCCGCCTAAACGATCTCCGATATAATTTGCGATTGCTCCAAAAGATAAACCTTTTAAAACACCTGATGGCAAAGTATAGAAGAAACTTAAATTTGCTGTATTTTGCGGTGTTCTGGCTACACGGTCACCCTCTACAAAACTTCCACTGGTTCCGGAAGTATTTGTATAGCGCATATCATTATAGCTGTAACCTGCAATTATGTTAAGTCCTTCAATTGGTCTTGCAGTAACATCAATTTCCACACCTTTACTTTTAGTACCTCCGCCAAGTACTTTTAGCTGATTATTCACATTAAGAGCTCCATTTGCGTCTAATTCTGCTGTTTGTGCCAGATTACTATTTGTAATTTGATATACGGTCAAGTTTGTACTTAAAGACCCGTTCCAGAAATCTTTTTTGATTCCAGCTTCGTATTGATTTATAATGGAAGCTTCTAAGGGTTGTAAATCAACCGTTGTTCCTGTATTTGGCGTAAAAGAGCTTGAGTAACTTGCAAATAATGATAGGTCTTTTTGTGGCTGATAAACTAATCCTATTTTTGGAGAAAATGCGTTATCAAGACGTTTTGGAGTAACAGTTGGAACTGCTTTTTCTGGATTTCCTTCGCCAGCAGCAGTTTCTTTGTAAGTACTAACTTCTGCTTCTTGCCAAGACCATCTTAGACCTGCCAAAACTTTGAATTTTTCTGTAATTGAGATGAAATCCTGGAAATAAACTCCAAAGCGATTTGTTTCTGTTTTTGCAATTTGTGTTGCTCTTGCGTTCGGAATGTCATTTCTTTGTGTTGACGGATCAAAATCATAAAGATAAATTGTGTCATAAAGACTAGGGTCATATTTATCATTTATTAATACAGATTCTTCACTAAAAGCATAAGTATAAGCAGTTGCAAACGAGTTTTCCCAATCCACACCAGTAAAAATTTGATGTTTTACTGATCCAGTATTAAAGTTACCCTGAAGGCTTAATTGATCTCCTAAAATTTGCTCTAAGTTTTGTCCTTGAGTTAATCCTCTGTTCCAGTAACCTGGAGTTGGATATATTTTGGTATCATCTAAACCTGATAGCTGAGCTGTAGATTTTTGTGATCTATTGTACGTTTGATAAGAACTATTGAAATTAAGCTTCCAGTTTTTATTGAAATCATGATTTAATAATACAGATGCACTGGCAGATTTAGTTGTACCATTTGACCATAATGATCCGTAAAAAGCATTACGCGGTAAGTCTAAAATTTCTTTTCCGATAATTCCAGTTCCAAAATCAGGAGTCCAATCTGCAGATAGATAATCTCCCTGAAGCGTTATTTGTGTTTTTTGAGTTACATTAAAAAGTAAAGATGGATTAATGTATAAACGTTCGTTTTTTACAACATCTCTAAAACTTTCTGAGTTTTCATACGACCCGTTAATTCTAAAAGCGATAGAGTTAGTTAAGGGACCATAAAAATCGATAGATGGCTTATAAAAAGCATAACTACCCATTTGCATTGCTATTTCACCACCACTTTTGAATGATGGAGTTTTAGTTACAAGATTAAGGATTCCACCCGGAGCTACATTTCCAAATAGCAATGCTGAACCGCCTTTAAGGAATTCTACTTTGTCTAAACCGGAAACATCAGGGATAGAACCCGCATTATAGCGGAACCCATTTTTAAACATATTATTTGGTCCCATATCATACCCTCTTGAGAAAAATGATTCCTGAGCACCACCTCTTGCAGAACTTACATAAACACCATTTGCATTTTTCAATACCTCACTTAATCTGATAGCTTGTTGTTGTTCGATAATTTCAGAACCAATAACTTGTATAGCTTGTGGATTATCCATTGGTTTTAATCCAGAACGAACGGCAGTTACAGGTTTTGGCTCTCTTGTTTTAGTAACAATTACCTCATTAAGAATCTCTCCTTTTTTATTTTTTACAGTATCATTTAAAGTAGTCGTGTTTTCTGCACTTGTGTATTCCTGGCTATAAGCTGCAAAGCTTAGAAACGATAATGCAAGTAGTAAACTATGTTTCATGTTCTTTATTTAGATTTAATAAAAATAATTTTTTTGTGCAAATATAAGTCTACTTATTAGTTTTAACAAAATTTAACAATGTCTTTTCTTGCTTAATATTACATTATTTTTGTCTTAAGATTAGATTAAGATATTGCGTTTTTTATTTTTATTCATTATAAATAGTAATAATATATTTCACTTCTAAAGCTTTAGGTACTAATTAAAATGAAAAAAACCTTGCTCAAAAGAACAAGGTTTTAATTATTGCAAATAGATAATGATCTAAATATAGTATGTTATTTAACAGAAATTAAGTAAGTAGCCATTTTCCAGATTTCATCGTATTTTTTGCCATTGTGTTCGCCAGAAGCTTTTTCAGTATAAGCAAATTCTACCATATAATTTCCTGGCCAGATTGGTGTAAATGAGATCTCTCCATTTTCATTACTCCATAATTCTTTTTCCCATCCGTTTGGAGCAATTACTTTCATTTTTTGCTCTTTGGCAATTTTACCTTCGTATAGAGCATTTACATTGATTTTTGTATTTTGTTTTGCCGTTAAAACATCTTTAGAAAATAAACTGATAACATTTGTGTTCGCTACAGCTTCATTTCCTTTTGCTGCAGTACCAACAGTTACGTTAGCGCTTGAGTTATAATCTAAAACCATAGTACCATAAACATCTTTTACTTTATGATGCATTACAATTGTATATACTCCTTCTTCATCTGGTGTAAAAAAGGCCTGATATTTATTATCTAATGCTTTTGCTGAAAGTTTAGTTTCCTTTTTTGATGGGCTAATCACAACCAGCGAAAAATCTTTTAAATCTGAAAACCATTTGTCAGCTTTAGTAATATCGTTATCTGAAAATTCTCCAAAGTAAACAGAGATTTCCTGCGCTTTTCCTTTTGTTCCTGTTGCCTTAGTTTCTATCCAAAGGGCATGTGCAAATAATTGCGGACTTGCAACAAGCATAAAAAGAAAAAAGGTGATTTTTTTTAATGTATTTGATTTCATAAGATCAAGGTATAAATTATTAAGAATGATATTTTTTACAAATCTAAAGCTTATTTAGAATAATTAAAATTAATAATTCGTAAAATTATAATTTTTATTCTGATTTAAAAATTGGCTTTAAATATATAAGGAGTGACTTCAAAAATTAAAAAGAGTATCGTAGAATAGAATAGGAGCAAAAGCCCTAATTTTGCAGCCGAACAAAATGACACAACTACATGATCATTCCTTTTTTTAAAAAAATACAGGGTTCGCCAAAAGGATTTAGACTTGCCAATACTGTATTTTTTTTCCTTTCAGGTTTTGGATATTCTTCCTGGGTATCGCGAATTCCACATATACAAGCAGAATTACATTTGTCTGAAGCTGAATTTGGTGCTGTTTTATTTGCATTTCCGATTGGTTTAATGCTGACAATGCCTTTTACCGGAATGTTATTAAATAAATACAGCAGTCGTTATATTATGTTGTTAGGAGCAGTCATGTTTAATATTGCCTTGGCCTTACCTGGTTTAGTGGCTTTTGTATGGCAGTTGGTTATAGTTCTTTTAATTTTTGGAGCTTCTCGTAATATTTTCAATTTATCTATTAATGCACAGTCGCTGGAGGTTCAAAAATTATATCCAAAATCGATCATAACGCGGTTTCATGCGGTTTGGAGTATTGCTGTTTTTTCCGGAGCAGGTTTAGGCTATGTGATGGTTACACAGCATATTGCGCCTTCACATCATTTATTAGGAGTAAGTGTTTTTATGATGGGACTTACGGCTTGTTTTTATCCAATGAGTATTCACAATGAGCCGGTACCGGTTAAAAAGAAGTTCTTTTCGATGCCAGAAAAAAACCTTGTTAAGTTTGCCATGATTTGTTTTGTGTCTATGGCTTGCGAAAATACGATGTACGACTGGAGCGGTATTTATTTTAAAAATATTTTGCATGCTTCTTCAAAATTAACCAGTGCTGCCTTTGTATTTTTTGCAACAGCAGTAACGTTAGGACGTTTGTTTGGAGATTATGGTGTAATGAAATTTGGTACGAAACGAATTCTGTTTTATAGCGGTATTTTGATCACAGCAGGATTTGGTATCTGTTTTATTCTCCCTTATGCTTACCCAACTATTTTTGGCTATGTATTGATTGGAGTAGGGGTTTCCTGCGTGGTTCCGCTAGTATTTGCTATTGCCGGCAGATCATCAAAATTGAGCAGCGGTTCTGCCTTAACTTCTATATCTACTGTTGGTTATCTTGGATTTTTACTTGTGCCGCCAATGGTGGGTTTTATCTCGGAATATCTAAGTATGAAATGGGCGTTTTTAATAATGGCGCTCTTAGGAATACTGATGATTTTTATGGTGAATAAGATTGGGGAAAATGAGTAGCCAGGTTTGCCACGAAGGCGCTAAGTTTTTTGTTTGGGTCTAGAATGGACTGAAATCCAGCCGTACGAAAATGGTAGAACCGTGTTTTTTTTTAATTTTTAAAATTCGTTTAGATAATCTTTCCATTTTTGTTTTTCAATGATATAAGAGTATTGTAAGCCCTTTTCATAGATTCTTACCTTGTTTTTAAATTGAAGCGTATCAACATAAAGTAGATCCAGTTCTTCTTTTGTATTTAAAAAATGAATGGAATAAATAGCTGTGGGACAACAACAGTATCCAGTTTTTTTAGCATTTATAAATAATCTGTCAAAACTTTCAAGTTGTTGCTTATTTAAAGCTTTAAATTCTTTTTTTGAAGGGAAGAATTCAACATCTGTTATTCTTCTTTTGGTAATTGTTGTATCGTATAGCTTGATAATTATTTCTTTACTGTTAGATTTTGTTTTATTAAAGGAATAATTATCAATAACATCTTCTAATGTATTTTCAATTTTTGAATTACAACCTACGATGAAAATTAAAGTTAAAATTAAGAAGAAAGCTCTTTTCAAAGTTTTAATTTTTATTTATTATTTTCTAATGACTCACAATTTAGCAATGTACTTTTCAATTTTAATTCTTTTCTAAATTTTTCGGGTAATTGCAATTTATCGTCACAAAAGTCTTTTATCTCATAGACTTAAGTTTCTTTATTAAATAAAATTGCGTGTGAAGAACTATAATCTGAATTATAATATCATATGTCAAAATTTCTATCGGCATATAAAGCCCAATAATGATATTTGCTGAAAGTTTGATTCAGGCTTTGCTGAAATAGTATTTTGTTTCTCGAATTTCTAATGGCAAATATTAGCGAGCCATCTTTTAATTCTTTAACTAAAAGATTTTTTCGCTGATGTGGATTTGAATAAATTCCAGCTTCATAAATAAAACAGGATTTGAGGTTTTTATAATCCAATCCTGGATCTCCACATGATATAAAAAGAGAAAGTAAAAGAAGATGAAGAAATAGAATTTTTACTTTTTTTATGATTTCAAACATTTTACTTCTTACTTTTAACTGTTTACAAAAAAAATCTACTTCTTAGTCATAACAAACTTCTCCTTCGTCATCTTCCCTTGTAAATTCCCGGAAATTTCAGCTGTCAAAGTATTATTAGCTCCTTTTGAATACGTTATTTTTTGAGGATAATCGTGTGATGGATTTTCGAAAACCAATTTGTTTTCGCTTTCTGTAGTCGAACCAAAATCGATGGCTTTGTCGTTGTTTTGTCCGTTTACCGCTGCGCTGTACAATAACATTTCGCCTTTTTGAGCTAAGGTTATTTTCTCAGCATGCAAAGTGTCGTTGTTTTTAATGAAATAGGAAGTTGCTGTAAATGTACTGTCGTTTAGTTTTTGCCAGTTTTCTGTCAAAACACCGTCTTCTGTTTTATTTTCCCAGGTTCCAATAAGCCAGTCGGCCAATTTGATTTTATCTTTCTCAACTGTTTCTGCTTTTTTGCAAGATACAACGGCTAATAAAACAAGGAGAAGAGTGGTTTTTTGAAACATATTTTTGGTTTTTAGATGATGTTAAATAGTACTACTAAATTATGAAAAAAAAGCATACCTGCGACCTGAATGAAAGGAATGGGCAAGCAATTGTGAAATGAAAAATCATTTTAATCCTTGATCCCGATAGCTATGGGAGTGGCAAAAAACTTTAAACACTTTCGCTTAAAATGGAATAAACCAATTCTTTGGTAGGTTTTTGGTCCTTTAGTTTCGCTCTGACCTCATCAAAGCTTACTTTGAAATCGCAACCCAGTTTATAATCACTGCAGCCGTAAGCTGTGTTTCCTTTTAGAACCGTTCCATTTTTGCATTTAGGGCACGCTAATGCATCTGATGCTGTATTTACTTTTGCTTCAGGTTTTGCTTTTGAAGCTGTTTTTTTTGCCTCTAATTTAAGTTTGTAGTTTTCTTCAAAACGAATTAAACCTTCTACGGCACCAGCTTCGGTTTTAAAGCCTTTTATATTTACGGTTGAACCTTTTTGAAGCAATCGCATATATTGGCTCTCCGTTATTTTTTTATCTGAAAAAACATAAGGCAATACAAAATCACAACCCGACTTATATTCAGAACAGCCGTAAGCCGATTTTCCTTTAATCAGATTTCCTTTTTTGCATTTAGGGCAGGCTTCTGCCAAAATTCCGGCCACTTTCTTTTGTTCGACTTTTACGGCTTCTTTCTGCAAATTACCAACATGCGAAATATTGGCGTGTCGGGTTTCACTTCGGACTTCCGTGACCAAAGCTTCAACCATGCGTTTCATGTTTTTTATAAAGGCACCGGCGGTGTAAGTTCCTTTCTCGATATCTTTCAGTTGCTTCTCCCAGGAACCTGTCAATTCAGCCGATTTGATTAATTCATTCTGAATCGTTTCAATAAGCTGAATTCCGGTTGGTGTTGGCAATACTTGTTTTTTGTTTCGAACGATGTATTGACGTTTAAAAAGCGTTTCAATAATATTTGCACGTGTTGACGGACGGCCAATTCCGTTTTCTTTCATCAATTCGCGCAAATCTTCGTCGTCTACTTGTTTTCCAGCAGTTTCCATGGCGCGCAATAAAGTCGCTTCCGTAAACTGATTCGGTGGTTTGGTTTCTTTCTCTAAAAACGAAGGTTCATGCGGACCTCTTTCGCCCACAACAAAACTTGGTAATATATCCGCTTCTTTTTCTTTGGCATTCGGATCTTCAAATACAACACGGAAACCTTTTTTCAGGATCTCTTTTCCGGTGGTTTTAAATAGTACGTCAGCCGCTTTTCCAACTACTGTGGTGTTGGCAACCAAACAATCATCATAAAAAACAGCAATAAAACGCTTTACAATGATATCGTAAACCTGTTGCTGATTGTACGGCAAATTGATTTCTATTCCGGTTGGAATAATAGCGTGGTGATCGGTAACTTTTTTGTCGTTGAAAACCTTTGGTGATTTTTTAATTTTTTTCTCTAAAAGCGGTTGGGTCAACGTACTGTAATTCGATAATTTCTGCAGAATTCCCGGTACTTTGGGATAAATATCACTAGGTAAAAATGTCGTATCAACTCTGGGATAGGTAACTACTTTTTGTTCGTACAAACTCTGCGCAATTTTAAGCGTTTCATCTGCCGAAAACCCAAATTTGGTATTGCAATACACCTGTAAACCTGTTAAATCAAACAATTTTGGAGCAAATTCATTTCCGTTCTTTTTATCTACCGAAACAATTTCGAAGTCACTTTCTTTTACTTTATTGGCCAAAAGCTGTCCGTCTTCTTTATTCAAAAAACGGCCTTCTTCATAACTAAAAAGTGTTTCTCTGTATAAAGTCTGCAATTCCCAATAGGGTTGGGGTTTGAAATTTTCAATCTCTTTAAAACGATCCACCACCATCGCTAAGGTTGGCGTTTGCACACGACCAATGGACAATACTTGTTTGTAACCGCCATGTTTTACGGTATACAAACGGGTAGCATTCATTCCGAGTAGCCAATCGCCAATCGCTCTTGAAAAACCAGCGTAGAATAAATTATCGTAATTGGCAGAGGGTTTTAGGTTATCAAAACCTTCTTTTATGGCTTCTGTTGTCAAAGACGAAATCCACAAACGTTGTACTTCACCTTTATAATTGGCTTCGTTCATCACCCAACGCTGAATCAGTTCTCCTTCTTGCCCGGCATCCCCGCAGTTTATGACTACTTCGGCTTTGTCGAATAGACTTTTTACAATTTTGAATTGTTTTTGGATTCCTGAATTCTCAACCACTTTGGTTTCGAATTTCTCCGGAAGCATGGGTAAGTTATTTAAATCCCAGCTTTTCCAGTGTGGTTTGTAATCGTTGGGTTCTTTTAAGGTGCATAAATGCCCAAAAGTATAGGTCACTGCATAACCATTGCCTTCGTAATAACCATCATGCTTGGTATTAGCGCCCAAAACGGATGCGATTTCACGTGCTACACTTGGTTTCTCGGCAATACAGACCTTCATTTTCTCTTTCTTAATTGGAAAGCGAAATTAGCGATTTATTATAAGAAAGTTGCTAAGATGCTAAGCTTCTAAGATAGTAAGTTTTTTGTATTGTCGTTAAGAAGCTGAATATGAAGTTTTTTAGAGGAGGATTTATTCAATCTCACAAGGGCGCAGAGTTTGCTCTCGCAGATTTTGGAGATTAAGCAGATAAATGCATTAAAAAAAATCTGCCAAATCTGCGAGAGAAAATTCTTCATTGTCTTTCTATATTGTGAGTTAAGAAAAAAACTCCAACATTGTTTTTAATGCATCTTTTGAGTGCATTTTTTCACCGTTTTCAAGGGATTCCTTTGCGGCTTTTGATGCTCTTTCACACATATTTAATTCATAGTTTGCAATGGCTTCCTGCAGCGTTGCATATTGATTTGAAGTCAGGTTCTCGCTTAATTCCAAAGCATCAAGCATGGCCATATTGGCACCTTCACCTGCAAAAGGAGGCATTACGTGTGCAGCGTCACCAATGATGGTTACATTAGGTAAAGCTTCCCAGGTTTGATCTAATGGCATACAATTAATTAGGCGCGGAATAAAAGGTACCGATACATTTTCGAATAGTTCATACCAAACAGTGCTCCATTCGGGATAGGTGTTTTTAAACCATTTTAAAATTTGCTCTTTGTCAGCGAAATCTAAACCACTTTCAATAGACCAGTTTTCATCCGCTTTAAAGCTGGCGTAAAAACCAAGAGCGCCGTCGCCTTTTTGTCCCATCAATATGTTTTTTTTATTTCCGAAAGCCATTATTTTTCCTCCCTTTATTACCGAATGCAGATGTGGTGCGGCTTTTTCAGAATTGTAAATATTGCCCTCCAGCATGGTTATGCCTGAATAAAAAGGTTTGATATCTGTAATGTAGGGGCGGATTTTCGAATTAGCACCATCAGATCCAATTACAAGATCAGCGTAAACGGATAGACCGTTTTTGAAATGCAGCAGCCAGCCTTCGTTTTGTGGCTCCATCGAAATAAAATGACTGTCCCAAACTATTGTTTCTGGTTGTATCGATTCGATTAATACTTTTCGGAGTACACCGCGGTCAATCTCTGGACGAAAATATTCATTGTCAAAGTCTTCCTCAAGATTCGTTTCGTGATCGCTGTAAAATACTTTTGCCTGCTCGTTTAAAAGGAGTGTTTTATCTGCACCAGGCATAAAATTAGTTCTGAATTCTTCAAATAAATTGGCTTTGCGAATAGCGGCTAAGCCTGAATCATCATGCATATCCAAGGGAGAACCTTGTACTCTTGCATTTTTATTTAAATCTCTTTCGTATACTTTTACATTAACGTTTTGCAGTTGTAAAAGTCTGGCTAATGTAAGTCCGCCGGGGCCACCGCCAATGATAGTGACTTGTTTATTTTCTAGTAACATTTCCGTTCCATTTTAAGTTAATTTGATTCCGTTTAGCTTTTCAGCCTTTGGTCGGAACAAAATTATTGCTGTTTTAGAACGGATAATAGTATAAATCGGTCATCTTTATTTTTCAGCAATTCGCTGGGTACAACGCCGGAGAATTTTTTTATTTCTTTGATGAAATGCGTTTGATCGGTGAAGTTTAATTCCGGGAAAAGTCTGCCTTTTGCAATATGTTCTAATGATGCCTTGAATCGTAATATTTTGCAGAATGCATTTAATGAAAGCCCGAATTGTTTGTTGAAATACCTATTGATTTCACGGCTGCTCCAGGATATTTCTTCAGAAAGCTGCTGTATTTTTATTTCACCATTTGATTCATAAACCAGTTTAAAAAGTTTGCGTTTTCGTTCGTCGATTTTAGCGAGTAAAAGTTCCTTTAGTTTTGTGGTTATTTTAAAATGAAAGGCGTCAAAATTTTTCAAATCTTCGTTGGTAACATCCCAAAAGTCTTTTGGTAAAACTTTGGCGCTGTTTAAAATATCAGCAATAGAAGTCTGTAAAAGATATTCGACTCCTAAGGGTTTAAAACTAATTTTAAAAGCGATTGTATGGGCCGGAATAGTTTGTTGTTCAGGTACATTTTCCAGACCAATAAGTGTAATTTCAAATGGCTCTGATTCTGTTTTCATAAAAAACAAATCAATTCTTCCGTCTGGCATTAAGACCACTTCCATGGCTTTGTCTGACGGATTATGAAACATCCCAATATTTTCTACAAAGTCAAGAAGTGACTCGTCTGGTTCTACAGCTTTATAATAGAAATCATTGTTCATTGGAAAATTGTTATTTAGGTGCTTATTTCTTCTTTAAAATTAAGCTTTCTTTCTTCTTTCCGTTAAATACTTTCGAATTGGAGTATCATAAAAAACCATTGTTAAATAAGCGAAACCAAGCAAAAGAAGTGTTCCAATTACGATGATAAGAGCCAATTGACCTGTTGCTGGTTTGTATTTCGCATAATAGCCTGCGAATATCCACATCACGGCATAATGCGTCATGTATAACGGATACGATATTTTTCCGAAGAAGATGCACAGTTTTCTGAAACCTTCTGTTAGCGTAGCTCCAGCTCCCACTGCAATTAATAGCGGAAAGTAAACTAATACAACTATAGGTTCTGTCAGCCAGTTCCAACTAGTAAAAGGCAATAATAGGGCGAACAACAATAATACAGACAACACAATAAAACCCTGTTTTGTTTTGATGATCCAATTAGAACGATAAATCAACATTCCGGCTAAGAAGGAAAACGAAATACGACCACATCCATCCCAAAAGGTTTCTCCGTTCCATCCGCCCATTAGAGAACCTCCCGCACGATGGCTAACAAAACAAATTCCTGCTGCAGCAAAAAGGGTTAATATAAAGAGCGCACGACGACTTAGTTTATGAAGGAAAAGGGCATAAAAAATATTGGCAACATATTCCCAAAACAAAGACCAGGCTGGCGCGTTTAGACCAAATATATTGAAATAACGATCTGGCATTGCTGGAAAAGGAATCAGAAGCAGCGTGCTCAAAATTACCAGAATCAATTTTCCGGTTTCGTAAGTTGCCGTATGATTATTAAACGGATCAAAAAGAAAAGTAAGCAAGCCCAATACGGAACCAAAAATTACCAACGGATGCAATCGAATTAATCGTAATTTAAAGAATTCAGTGAGACTCATTTTTTCCATGCGATCATGATAAGCGTAGGCAATAACAAATCCGGAGAGGCAAAAGAAAAAGGCGACGGCTAAAAACCCGTGAGCAATGAAATTTTCAGCAGGCGGATAAACGATTTCCATAAAATGGAAAACAACAATGGCTAAAGCGGCTATTCCTCTTAAACCGTCAAGTATTTCAAAATGTTGTTTTGGTTTTAAAACTTCGATATTGATTTGTGTCATGTTTAATTTTTCTTAAAATAGATTGCCAGATTTGCAACACTGTTTAGCAAAGATTGATTTTTTATGTATTTTTTTATAAAATTGATTTGTTAAATAAACTATAATTTTTTTATAACTTCGTGCTCGTTTTTTAAACCATTTTTTTTATTCTGAAGTTACAACTGGCTTGTAAAAAATAAAAGAATGGCCACTTAAAAATGTAATTTATCCATACCAAAAAATCAGTACAGCCGCCTTTATGAACTTACAAAACTTAAAAAGCTATATCTTTTATTTCTTCACTTTGTTATTATTTGTTAATTGTTCGAATGACGAAGAGCGGATTCCGGAAAATGCAATTTATGAACCCCAAACGGAATTAATTAGTTTAACAGGCAATAACAATAAGTTAGAGTTGACATGGAAACCTGTTGTAATAAATAAATTTAAAAGTTACAAGGTTTATAGATTCGAAACAAATGCAAGTGAGTTTATGAATCAGGAGGTGATAGTACATTCAGGAGAACTGGTATTTGAAACTAGTAAAAACTTGACCACTACATACACAGATAATGAAGTTCCGTTTAATTCGTTTGTAGGGTATGCCGTTGTAACAGAATATGTTAATGAGGAGGACAGGCAAATGACAGCCATTAGTATTAATTATCTTTTTCATGAAAATAAAGAGCTGTCATTCTCCCTTACGTCTTTAGAAAAAACAGCAGATGGCGGTTTAAAATTAACATGGGAAGAAGATACCAATACAGGTTTCGAAAAATACACGATACACGCCATAGGCGCTTCTTATTTAAATAATCAGGAAATTTATCTTCCTGAAAATATAATAAAGGTCAATGTTAATCAGAAAGAGAATAACAGTATTGATCTTAGACAATACGTGAAACCTAACGTATTTTATACGGTTACAAAGGTTGTAAATGGAAAAACAATTAAGAGTAAAAATATCTTATCCATAGAAAATCCAAGAGGATTGAAATTCAAACCGGGTCAAACCCTTAAAAATCCTAAAAACGAAAATGAAGTCATCATCATTGACAACGAGGGAGGTGAGGTTATATTTTACAATGTAAATAACCAGAATAAGGATAAAGTTGCAGTAAATGGTCGAATCTTTTTTTGTTCGATTGGAGAATACAATGGCGTTGAAGATTTGTATGTACCGAGTAAAGAAGGAAACGTTTTTGTGATCGATTTAGTTACTCATCAAATAAAGGAAACAATAAGTTTAAAGACAGATTACGACATTTGGACTGCAATACCGATCAATAATTATATAGTCTTTATTGAAAAACATATTCATGCAGATATAGGCGGATTGCTTGTTTATGACCGTTCAACGGATAAAGTTTTAAATCGTTTTGGTTCATTTGGTACAAATGCAAACAGAAAATTGGTATACGCAAAAGGAGATTATTTTTATGTTTTAGATCCTGAAGGACGAGAATATGGAAGTTCAACAGCTTTAACAAAACTAATCGTAGAGGGTGATGAAGTATCGTATTATTACACTTTTGAAGGAGCTGTAGCTGACAGTCACTTATTTGCTTTATCTGAAGATAAAAGTTATTTTGTAAGTACCAATTATGGTTACCAATGTGATATTAATTATGAAAATTTCACAGAAGTTCTAGCTGGAAAATATTCTCAGCAATTAGATTTGACCGATGTAAAAATTACTGCAGACAATCGTATTTACTTTTCAAGAATGTATTCTGCCGGGATTGACGTTTTTGAAAAGAATAATTTCAATACACCAATTAAACACTACAATACCAGTGCAATTCCGGTTCGTATTGAGGTTTTAAAAAATCAAATTATCGCTTTCAATCAATTGGAAAGCAGTTATATTATTGAAAGTATTCCGAAATAGAAAAGGCAGGAATAAATTGTACTGTACTATTAAAAAAGAGAAATAACAATTTCAAAAATGATATTTAAGTAAAGGGTAACTAATGTTACCCTTTACTGTTTTAATTTATATCTTAAAAACATCAAGTTTCTGCCACCAAAGGTGAAACCTTAATTGTAATCTTAGAGGGAACGTAAAAAGTCAGGAGTCTTTTAAAAGGTTTATAGTTTCTAAGAACGTAAAAAAAATACGCAAAGGTCAGAGACATTTACGTAGCGCTTGGGAAGGAACACTTCGGAGAGCGAGGTCTTTCCATTTTTATAAAAATCAATAAAAGTTAAGAAGAAATTTATACAGCAAGTGTTGTGAAATAATTTAGCCGAAACTTCTTATTCCATTAAATTTGCACTATTGCAACTGTCGTAGGAATTGTAAATTGGTACGGCAAAATCTGTTTTTTTAATTTTAGAGTCTTTAATCAAAAAAGTTCTTGTAAATTCTTTTTTCATAGCCTTCTTTTTCGATTTTAAAAAGCCGTAAAGTCTTCCGTAAATTTTCTTCATTTCACTGTCTTTACATTTTATATCAAGTATTTCTCCGGCTTTTAAATTTCCTCGAATGCAAAAGTTAGTTTTTACCGAATATTTATTTCGACTTTCTCTTTTAATTGCACCAACGACTAAAGCATCATTTTCTCCGAATGTTATACTGCTTTGCTTATTTAGTAATTCTCCATCTTTGTTGAAAGTATAGTTGTAAAATTCATACGTTCTTATGGTTATTTCTTTACTGTCATTAAAATCAAAATCATTGAAACACCAAAACATGTGGCTTACAGAATAACTTAACGAACACATATTTTGAACTAAATCACCAAGTTTAAGACGTTTTATTCGTTTATTTTTTTCATAAAATGTCATAATTTCAAATCCTTTATAACAAAATCCTGGCAAACGATCGTCGATAATAACTATATTCTGTCCATCATTAGAAATCAAAGCAGTTTTGAATTCAATAAATAAACTGTCGTTTTTTATTGTATAAAGCTTTTCTTTAGTTTTTGTGTCATATAAACCCCAATAATACCGGTCAGGAATCGTGTAGGTTGATTTGTAATATGATTTAGTTTTACTGTCATAAATAGAATCCTCATAAACTTTATTGTCTGAAAATAAAGTGTCAGAAGGTTTTAACTCATATCGCGAATTAAGACTTTTAAAATTATATTTAACTCTGGGATTGTCGGCAAATATTTTTTGTAAACAAAGGAGTGTAAGTAATAAAAAGAATATCCTCATTGACAGTTTGGTTAGTTTTTCAGAAGTTCAATTATCTCCGTATTCTTCACTTCTTGTGCAGCCTTTAATGCAGTCATTCCATTCATGTCTTTTGCGTTTTTGTCGGCCCCTTTTTTCAGTAACAGTTTTGTGAGTTCTACATTTTGATTGTTTGCTGCCCACATTAAATTGGTCATTTTAAAACCATCTGTTTGATTAATATCGGCTCCGTTTTCAATTAAATACTTCGAAATTTCAAATTCATCATTTACGACTGCCTGCATTAATACCGGTATATAAAATGATGCGTTTATTTTTCTAACGTAGTTTACTTGCGATTTATCTTCTTCAATAATCTTTTTTACAGCATCTAAATTATGATCAAAAATGGCTTTAAAAAGTTTTTCTCCAGCTGATTGAGAATAGCTGCTAATTGAAAATACAAATAAAATTAAAAGTAATATTTTTTTCATTGAATTGGTTTTTGAGGTTGGTTTTCATAGTAGTGATTAAACACAGTATGTTTTATCAATAGTGTAGACTTGTATTTTTAACAATAAAATCAATGGCTAGTTTTACTTTTTCAGATTTAGTAAGTCTCATAATCTTTTTATAAGCCTTGCTTTCGTCAACCATGCATACAGTAAAACTACTTTGCGAATAATTTAAGTTAGGTTCCCAATAACGTAATCTTTTAATGTCGTATGTGTAACCATAGTTTGTTGAAAGTTTTCCATTAATTATAGAAAGCAATTGAAAATCTGTTGTATTAATTACTATTTTTCTTAATACAAATCCAAACAAAAAAGTCGCGGTATAAAGTTTTCGATTTTCAATCAACAGCCCTTTTTTAGTAAATAAAATAGAAATGAAAATAAGGATCAAAAGCAGAAAAACTATTTCGATGCTATAATAAGATTTAAAATCGACTGAATTTAGCATGCCGAGAAATACCATTACAGTAATAAAAGTCAAAATAATCAAATTTTGAAACTGTTTAAAATCTAATTTTCTTTCTAGAATAATTTTCATTTATGCGAATTGTAATTTTTAAGTTGGAAGTAATGTTTCCGAGAGATGTAATGGTAAAATTAAATTTTTTGTATTTATTTGTATTCGTAAATCCTGATTCTGCCGCTATCTGTATTTTCTTTTACAAACAATAGTTTTTCTTTTTGGTAATTTTTTTCTATTTCTAGAGTGTCATTACAGTCAATAATTTTATCATACGAAGACGAAAATTTTATTAAAAATTTCTCACCAATTGTTTTCTTGTTTATTTCAATTTTTTTCATCCCAAAATCTGAATAATTAAAACTATGATATAAGTGTTCATTCAATATTTTCAGACTTCCATCACCGTATAATCTAAAATCTATATCAATTTTATATACTTTTCCGTCTATTTTAAATGGTTCTTTGTCATTATTATCGCTTCTGTCAAATTCTTTTACATTCGCTACGTCATGAACTATTCTTCTGCTAATATTTTCATTTAAGACAATATATTTTGCGGTTATTTTTGATCCAATTGGTATTTCATGCTTTCTTTCACAAGCAATCAGAATAAGAAGAAATGCTAATTTATATAGAGGTGTTTTCATATCTTAAAAATATCAATCCTTTCCATCGAGGGAATTCCTGATTCCAAAAAAGCAAGTTTCGTTTTAACGATTTTGTCCGACTTATCTCTTGGGTTTTTAGTGACAAACCTCGCCGTAGACTTATTAAAATCCAAAGTATATTTTGCATCAAAATCTTCTTGTTTGTTTGAAGAAAAAGTAATCAGATTGTCTTTTGCAGTCCATTTTCCTTTTCCGTATTTATTGACTTCTGGTGGAACACCTCCATTAATCTTTGAATACGAATGAAATAAAAATGTTCCGTCTTGATTTAGCGTTAATTTGTATTCGATCAAATGTTTATTTTGTGTGTCTTCAAGTCTACGCTGATATTCGCCAGCAACTTGATTTGATTGTGCGAATAGGGTTAAGTTGAAGATTAAAAATAGGATGGTAGTGATTAGTTTCATTGGTTTGTTTTTTTTTAAATCAGATTAATATTTTACTCAATCTCCAGATATTCAGATCTTCCTTTTGCATTTTCTTCGTCGAGCCATTCCCAATCTAAAGTCAATTTAATTTTGCCGTTTTCTGTGAATCTAATTTTTGCTAAAGCCTTACCCGCCTTCAATTCATTGTCTACTGTTAAACATTGATAAAGCATGTGTAATCTATCGTCTTTTAAGTTGGCGATAATTTTTCCGTAGGTTATTGTTCCTCCAGAATAGTCTGCTGTTACAAGATTACCTTTCTGCTGATAGTGGAAAACGGTTTGCGTGTTTACTTCTCCATTATCGGAATTTTCAATAACAGCAAATCTTTTATTATTAAAGTCAAATTTATTCATTTGGAATGGAGGCTTAATTTCTGGTTTGTTGAGTAGCTCTTCTGGAGCAATATTTACTCCTTCTTTTTTTGCAAATTAAAAACGGTTCCTGAAGGATCCATAATCCAATGCATGTTTTGCGGAATTTCTTCAATTTCATCGCAAGTCGATACTCCATTTTGTTTTAAATAATTGGTCGCTTCTTCGACATCAGGAACTGTTAATTGTAGCCAGGTTTCAGAATGTGTATAATTATCAACACAATCCAGCCAAATGACATTATGTCCAAATTGCACCGAATGCGTCCTTGAGACAGTTGGATTAGTTATAGGCACTTCTTTAACTTCCAGTTTTAAAATGTCACGGTAGAATGCTACGGTTTCGTCGTATTTATGTTTTGGAAGTTTAATGGCGATATTAATTCCTGCTTCAAATTTTGTTTCCATAATTAAAATGTATTTTAATTAATAACTATTTACGGAATGAAATATAAGGATTTATCCTATAGATAATTAAAAATAATACTTTATCCTTCAATGGTATAAGGGAAATTACCACTCTCCGGAATGGTCAAAAGTCCTTTCTCTTTCATTTCGTTTGTCGCCTGAGTGTAAATAAGGTGGTACCACCAGATAAAAAATTCTTCGAAAGTTATCTCTTTATCGTAGCCCAATTGAACGTATATTTTTTTGCTGTAGTTTCTTTCCTCTTCTAAGATTTTTAATAATTCAGGCAAAAAGCTTTTGGCCATTTTATCAAAAGTTTCGTTGTCTGCAGTTGAAACCAGATTTTCAGAAACAGCCATTTTTAAGTGATCACGATTATTTCCGTAGACACTCACATAACGGCCCTCAATTTGCTCGGTTTGATTGCCATAAATTCCAAAAGATTCTATTTGCTGATTGGTATTTTCAGTGATTCTAAAATAATAATGTTTGCCGTTTCGTAAAGGTCTGTCATCCTGTTTAAGAAATTCTTTCTCCACATTATCAATTTGCCAGGAATCTAATAGAACGTCACTTAAAATAAAAAACGACCAGGTTTGAAAATCCTGTTTTTTTGCTATTTCTGTTTTGCCAAATTGCTCTTTTATTGCGGCTAAATTTTTATGTATAGATTTCGTTATTTTTCCTGAAATCGGTTTTGCATATTTAAAAAGCAGCTCACCATCTTTTGCATCGGCAATAAAAACGGTAGGTTTGTATTGATTATTAACTTTATGAAGCCAGTTTTTAGATTCTAAAAGTGCAATTGAACCAGTCATTTTTTCATCACTAAACTTCAAATATTCTTGAAAGTCTTTTGGTGAAAAGCCTTTGTGAAGAGCAAATAAAAATTTATCCAAGCTGTCCTTTTTTATTTTAAAATCGGGAAAATTATCTCCTCTCGAGATCATAGCCCTTTCAATTTTAAGTTTAAAAATTTCGTCAATTTTATTTTGCGCTTTTACAGGTTTTCCAAGTAATAGTAAAAAGATAATGATGAGTAGTTTTTTTGATTTCAATGGTTTGTATTTTGGTTTGTAATTTTGTTTTGATTGGTTCTGGCCGTCGGCTATACTGAGCGTCACGCCTGCAACAGAGAGGGAATCGAGATTATTATCACTTTACTAATTTTTGTTTTTCTCTTTCTTTTAATTGAAAAATAGCTTCCCAACATAAAATAGAAGAAATTGCATTAGCAAATAGTGAAATAGAAATTGTTTCCCATCCGAGATTTAGATTTGTAGTAATTGTTACTGATAAAACCCCAAGAGATGTAACAACAGCAGCGGCTATAATATTCAATAGTTTGTTTGCTAATTTTAGAAAAGTAAAAGCCAGCAATGCATTTAAGATAAGTAATTCCGTTGCCATTATATAAAAAAAGGAATCGTCATAATTCATAAAAATCTGTTGTGTAATTCCGGGAAGAAAAACATATAGAATCAATAGAATTAAATATAGCAATATTCTTTTTATCATAATTTATTCTTGGTTATTATCGGAGATATCTGGATTTTGCTTTTATTTAGATTGTATCAGGTTAGCTAGAATCCTTATTTCTTTACTATTTCATAAACAATAGTTATAGTTTCTTGTAATTCTTTTTCCTCAACTTCAAATTTGTTAAATGAAGTTTGTGCACCTGCAGCCATGGCAGCCATAGGTTGACTGATTCTTTCTCCAGCAACTCTCGTCACGAATCTGTTGTCACTTTGAAAATTATATTTCGAAACTTGTTTGACATTACTAATTTTCACATCCAATGCTTTTGCAATATTTTCAGCATTGCTTTTAGCATCTAAAACAGCCATTTGAACCAATTTTTGTCTGGTCGTTTTTTCTAATTCTTCAGACATTTGAGTTTCAAAATTAACGTCTAAATCTTTCATGTTTTCACTTTGAATTTGCTGATAAAAAGCGTCAATAAGTTTGTTGTCGAGTGCAAAATTAATCGACAAACTATTTATCGCAGAATATTCCTTTTTATTGTCGCTATTCTCGCTGCTTGATATTTGATAATCGGCAATCTTTATATTTTTATCAGTGAAACCAAGGCTGAAAAGTACTTTTTGTAACTTTTCAATTTCCTCATTTAATTCTTTAATAGCCGTTTTTTCAACTAAATTTTCTTTTATAACTGTTATTTTAAAATTGGCTAAATCAGGTTTTACTTTTGTTTTTGCGCTTCCTTCTGCGCTTATTTCATTTCCACTTGTTGTTTGTGAAAATGCTGAAATGGTAAAGATTGAAAAGAGGAATATTACAAGTGTATTTTTCATTGGTATTTTTTTATTTATAGAGATTTTGGTTTAATAAGCCAGAAACGTTCGTAGTATTTTTCAGGAAAGCTTTACGAGTCTGACAATTTGATAAATAGCATGATTTTTTAAAGATAAAGAACGAGCAATTTCTGGAATGCTCTGTATGTTGACTTCACAGATATAACCAAATTCTAGTTCTGAAATAATCTTAGAATGTTCTGCTATAATTTTGGCTAACTCATCATCTGCTTTATAAAGTTCGACATAAACCAAATACAAACTATCTGAATACTCTTTTGGAGTACCAATGTTTTTGATGTATTGTTCGTAATCCTTATTTTCCATTTGTTTGAAATTAATCTAATTTTTCTAAACCGAAATTTACATATTTTCCTTCAAACAAAGCTTTTCCTTTAGCCATATTCCCATTTATATTAAATATTTCTACAGACATGGTTTTTCCTATAAGCTCTGGTACAGGGCCTTTTGTAAAGATAAATTCATAAGTACAATTTGATTTCCAAACGATTGTGCCTTGAATAACTTCTGGCGATTCTTTAATGGTTTCTGTTTGCGTGGTTTTAGTTCGGGTTACAGTTATGTCTGGAAGTCCTTCACTGGTATAGAGAAATTTTCCGATTTTAAATTTTTCGCAAATGGATTCCTGAGAAAAACCGATGTTAAAAAGTAAACCAAAGAAGAGGAGGAAATAGAATTTTTTCATGATTGTATTTTATGATTTCTCAAACATAGTCAGTTTTAATTCCAAAACCTTACGTGAAACCGTAATTGTAATTTTAGAGGGATTCGTAAAAGTCAGGAGGTTTTTATCAGGTTTATAGTTTTTAAGAAGGTAAAAAAATAGGCAAAGTCAGAGACATTTGCGTAGCGCTTCGGAAGGAACAGCAGGAAACAGCTCCTAAAAATCATCATAATTCCACTAAACAATCTCAAGAAACCAACCCTAAAAAACTCAAAAAGTTAATGATAGAATTTTCAACAAAAATTTTGTAATTTTGCAGTCCAATAAAAAGGAATTAAAAATGTTAGATAGACTTCAAATAGTAAAACAACGTTTCGACGAGATTTCGGACTTAATTATCCAGCCGGATGTTATTGCCGATCAGAAACGTTATGTGCAATTGAATCAAGAGTACAAAAACCTGAAAGCATTGGCTGAAAAGCGTGATGAATATGTGCTTTTGATGGCTAATATAGATGAGGCAAACGAAATTATTGCGGATGGAAGTGATGCAGATATGACCGAAATGGCCAAAATGCAACTAGATGAAGCAAAAGAAAGATTGCCTGAACTGGAGGAAGAAATTAAGTTTATGCTGATCCCTAAGGATCCTGAAGATGCTAAAAACGTCATGGTCGAGATTCGTGCCGGAACGGGTGGGGATGAAGCGAGTATTTTTGCCGGAGATTTGTTCAGAATGTATACTAAATATTGTGAGAATCAAGGCTGGAGAACTTCAGTTGTAGATATGAACGAAGGAACTTCTGGAGGTTTCAAAGAGGTTATTTTTGAGGTTTCGGGAGAAGATGTTTACGGAACTTTGAAGTTTGAAGCGGGTGTTCACCGTGTACAACGTGTTCCTCAGACGGAAACGCAAGGTCGTGTGCATACATCGGCAGCTACGGTTATGGTTTTACCAGAAGCAGAAGAGTTTGATGTACAGATTGATATGAACGATGTTCGTGTGGATTTCTTCTGTTCCTCTGGACCTGGAGGACAATCGGTTAATACAACGAAATCGGCTGTACGTTTAACGCACATCCCAACCGGATTGGTGGCGCAATGTCAGGATCAGAAATCACAACACAAAAATAAAGATAAAGCGTTGAACGTTTTACGTTCTCGTTTATACGAACAGGAATTGGCTAAGAAAGAAGCTGAAGATGCTACAAAACGTACTTCTCAGGTTAGTTCTGGTGATCGTTCGGCTAAGATTCGTACGTACAACTACGCTCAGGGTCGTGTAACCGATCACAGAGTTGGTTTGACACTTTACGATTTAGGAAACATCATGAATGGTGATATTCAGAAAATTGTGGCTGAGCTGCAGTTGGTGAATAATATGGAGAAATTGAAGGAAGCTTCGGAGGTGTTTTAATTTTAGAACAAAGAACAAAGAATAAAGAGAATAGATTAGAGCCGAACTTACGTTCGGCTTTTTTTTTAATATAGCCCGAGGTTTTAACCTTGGGGACGTTTTTTTAGAGAAAAGGATATAGAATATAGAGAAAGCCGGGCTACTTTGTGGTTTGGCTTTTTGTTTTGTCTCAGAACCGTCGTCTCTCGGTACACCGGTATCTTTTTTTAAAGTGCAATACTACTTGAAATGGTGATGAAGTAGGAGAAGTAATACCTTTTCAAAAACTTAGAACCTCAGTACCTTAGTATCTTAGCATCTAGAAAAAAAAGCCTTTTTTTTTCGTTTTTTTTGTTAAATATTTGCAAATATTTAAACATGACAAACCAACTAATTTATGAAGAAAATTTTACTTTTATTATGCTTCCTGGGAAGCTTTTTTTGTGCCCGATCGCAATCGTATTTCGGATTTAGAGATGACAATTTTGCCGGAATTCAGGGGGCTTTATTTAATCCGTCTGTTATTGTAGAATCTAAATACAAGGCCGATGTTACTCTTTTTTCTGTTAGTTCGACTTTACAAAATGATTTGTATGGTGTTAATTTCGCCCAAGTGTTAGACGGCGGTTTTGATTTGCAGGCCGATGCAAGCAAAAACATTAAATCGAATAACAGAGGGAATTTTAATGTTGATATTATGGGACCTTCGTTTATGCTGAATATTACGCCGAAACACAGTGTGGCGCTTTTTTCACGAGTTCGAAGTGTAACCAATATTGTGGATGTAAATGGAGAGCTAATCGACGAGGTTAATAAAGAAATTGACATGTCGAACAGTTTTATGATTAGCGGAGGAAGTCCGAATGCGGTTAGTAATTCCTGGGCAGAAATTGGTGCAAGTTATGCCACTGTATTATGGGATGACGATTACCATTTTATAAAAGGTGGAATCACATTGAAATACCTAATGGCGGGCGTGAACGGTTATATCAACGGAAATGACTTGAATGTCGCCTTTAATAAAAATGAAGTTGATCCGGCTTTGAGTCAATATTACTCTACAGGAACGTTAAGAACATCTGCAAGTTATGATTATGAAAACGGACAAGATCCGGAGTTTGATGCTACATCGGCTGGCGTGGGTGTTGATTTAGGTTTTACCTATGAGTATCGTACCAATTGCCATACTTGTGTTGGAAACCGTTATAAATACAAAGCGGCAATTTCGGTGACGGATATTGGTAAGATTAATTATAAAAATGCGATTGAAAATACGTATGACTTAAAAGGTGTCGTTACACAGGATGATATTGATAGTGCTGATGATATCTTTGAGTTTTTTGACGCAAACTATACTAAAACGGCAACCAGAAAAGGAATGAAAGCCAATTTACCAACGGCGTTACACACAAACTTTGACTGGAATATAAATCAAAGATTTTACTTGAATTTAAGCGGTGATTTTAATTTGGTTGATGCTAAAAAAATAAATGCAACTGCTATTGCGAACTCGGTAACTTTTACGCCAAGATATGAAACAAGGCAATTCAGTTTTTATCTTCCGGTAACGTATATGCAATATAGCGGTACACAGGTTGGAACAGGTTTTAGAGCTGGTCCAATATTTATTGGTTCGGGTTCTTTGATTTCGAATTTGTTTTCAAACACTTCTAAAGCTTGTAATCTGTACGTTGGTTTGAAATTGCCGATTTATCAGAATTACAACTAAGGGACTAAGGCTCTGAGGGGCTAAGGTTTTTAGATTAGAGGCAAGAGGCAGGAGGAAAGAATATAGAATATAGAAAATAGAGAAAGCTGGACTACTTTGTAGTTTGGCTTTTTTTGTCTTGTTGGCATAGAGTCTTAGTCCCGAAGCCTCGGGATAGCAACTTAGTATCTTAAAAGTAAAAAGAGACTATTTCACAACTGTGAAATAGTCTCTTTTGCTTTCTTAGAACCTTAGCGTCTTAGTGCCTTAGTGGCTAAGAAAAAAATATAGTGAAGTATTAACTGTTTAACCGTTGTAAAAGTAAAAACGTATAAACGAGTTAGATACCTAAAAATACTCTCGTAAATTCAAAACATTTATATAGATTAGAGTACATGTACACACCGTTTTTTATTATTATTTCTTCGATCTTTTCCATAATACATAATATTAGTTAGACAATTACTCTTCTGACGATTCGTGTTGTGATGATCCTTGCGGCGAAGATTCATGATGTGGTTTTGCAACCAAAGTGGTTACGGCAAGTTGCAAAATAGACCCCAGGATATTTTTGAATACCGAATCTGTTTTTCCTACAACTAATTTTTTTGCCAGATAACCAATTCCGATGCTGATCGCTGATTGCGCCAGATCGCTTTTAAAACCAACCGTTTCATTGATTTCTTCCACCGTGTTTCGAATGAGATTAAGAGGTTTTAAATTCTCTTTAATTTCATCGATTTCATCTTTTATTGCAACCCATTCCGCATCTTGTTGTGCTTCTAATTGCTTTATTCTCTGATTTAATGCATCAATAGTATAAACAGCTTCCATGACAGTCTTATTTATTAATTAGTTAAATCAGTTTTTGTTTCTTTTAAAATACTGGAAACAATCATGTTTCCAATTGGCGTTTTGATAAGCTTATGTTGCGCAGAATGTAAAATAATTGCAATGATAAGATAAAATAGCGCCATGATAAAAAAGCCGTAGTAATACTCCCCAAGCTCTTTTCCAATCCATAAACTAAGCCCGATATTCAGGAACAAAGTAAAAAATGCAACAACAGCGCCAACCGCAATTTTGGATGTTAGTGATGATAATACATCTGCTGACGCTTCTACTGTTTTCAGCTTGATTAACTCAAGGCTGGTTTTAGTATAGTTCTCAGCTTTTTCATACATATTAAGGTTCTCGGTAGTTGTTGCATTTGGTTCCATGATATAGGGTATTTTTATGGTGGAAAAATTTCACTATTTAGTAGTTCGTTTTTACAGTTTTAGCTTCGTCTTTAATAGCATTGTAATCTTCTTTTACCTGATTGAATTTTGCTTTTCCTTCATCAATGATGTCTTTACCATTTGAAGTAATTGTGCTTAAAATTCCATCAACTTTGCTTTTTAGGTTATCTCCGTAATCTTTTGATTTATCTGAGATTTTTTTTCTTGTATTTGAACCTTTGTCCGGTGCAAACAATACTCCTAAAAATGCTCCTGCCGCTGCGGCTCCTAAAATTCCTAATAATGTGCTACTCGTTTTCATAATATTTGATTTAGTGATTAATATAAATTTGTATAATTTTTAATTTTTAAATTTCGCGACCTTTAATAAGTCTGAATAGTATTGCGATAATCGCAATGACTAATAATATGTGGATAATACTTCCGGCGCTATAAGCAAAGAACCCAATGGCCCAAAGTATAACTAAGATAACTGCGACTGTGTATAATAAATTTGACATGGTTTTTATTATTTAATGGTTAATAATTTGTTTTTATTTAATTCAGCTTATACGATAAGTATAAGGTAAGATTGCTGTTTTTTGCATCTGGAAACGTATAGGTAGTTCCTGCAATAGTTCTTTCTTTACCAACAGTTGTTAAACCGTAATTGTAACGTAAACCAACACTAATTGGGTTAAAATCTACTCCGACACCAGCTGCGATACCAGCATCAAATTTGTTCAAATCATCAGTGTCAACTGCTTCATCAAAGTTGATGTCTCCGTCACCGGTAACTTTAGAACTTACCAGGTAAGATGCGTAACCACCGGCATGAACATTAAAGTTTTTAGTGATATTAACTCTAACTAATAAAGGAACTTCAATATAGTTTAATTTGAATTTTGCATTCCCATCTACAAAAGCGTTGTTATAATCTAATTCGGCACCTTTTGTAGTGTATAAAATCTCTGGTTGAATCGCGATAAAATCAGAAATTGGTAAAGTTGCATAAACACCGGCATTGAATCCGTAAATTACGTTGTTATCATCAGCTTCGCTTTGATAAAGGTTTGACATGTTAAATCCTCCTTTTACACCAAACTCAGTGGTTACTTTTTCTTCTTGTGCTTGCAGCATTCCAAATGAAGCTGTCATAAAAAGGGTTAAGGCGCATAAAAAATTTGATTGCATTTTCATTGTTAAAAAATTTTAGTTGTTAAAAAAATATATAAAGGCATTTAATAAAATTCACTCTTAATTTGTTCTGTTTCTCGTAAAAGCTGGTATTGTTCAGGCAAGTATTGCAGGACTAATTTCAAAATCAACTGATCATTTGTTCTTTTTGAAATTTGCTCAAATAATTTGATTTGCTGGTCCAGTGCTGTTGTCATCGAACTTAAATAAGCGTCATTAAAGTTGGAACCAGTTGTATTACTTAATTCTGTTAATTCATCTTTATGAGCTGCGTTGATGTCGGTAATGATAATGAGCTTTTTATTGGCCATTTCAGTTACTTGCTGCAACAAGTGATTTTGATGATCCGCAATCTTTTTGCTTACTTCCACTATTTTACCGTCAGAACTTTTTTGTTGTGCAACTTGACTTTTTGAAATCATTGAATTCATAACATTTCCCATTTCTATAAAAAAAGAATTTTCTAATTCTTCATTATTACTTTTATTAAAAGCTTCTTTCTTAAATGAGTTTGTCTGTTGGTTTTTTTTCCCGCAGGAAGAAAAACAAATTGTAAAAATCAATAAGAAAAGAACTTTAAAAATGGGTGCTTTTAGTATGCGTATTGTTTTCATTATTACTTCATAAAGTATTACATTACAAAGATGCTAACGAATAGAAGGTTTTGCTTTACAGCATAAAAAAGAAACGTTATATAATTCCCATAACGGCTTTATACAACGTTTTTTAAGGTGTTTTTGAGAATGAAAAAAGCGTTTACTACAAATGAAATCAGATCATTTTTCAGTAAACGCCTTCTTACAATATTGTATGGGTTATTCCGGAAGAAATACAGTAAAAACCGACCCTTTATTTGGAGTACTGTCGGCCAGAATATGTCCTTTATGATTTTCAACAATCTTTTTGCAAATTGCTAAACCAATTCCGGTTCCGGGATAATCTGTTTTAGAATGCAGACGCTGAAAAAGTATAAATATAGTTTCCTTGAATTGTGGATCAAAACCCATTCCGTTATCTGTAAAAGTTATTTTATGGAATTTCTTAACCGATTGTTCTAAAAGATCCGGATAATCTGCTGATAGCACTTTTTCGCTTTCAATAGAAATTTCAGGCGGAACTCCGGGTTTATTATACTTTAAAGAATTTCCGATTAAGTTGATGAAAAGCTGTTCGATTTGATAAGGTATAACCTCCAGTTTCGGCAGTTTTGAAGCTTTAATTACAGCTTTGTTCTCATGAATAACTTCAGTTAATTCCGATTCAGCATTTTGAAGTAATTCATTCAAATTCGATTTTATAAACTCTTTTTTAGTCGTATTCGTTCTTGAGAATAAAAGTAAATCGTCAATTAAGACACGCATTCTTTTAGCAGAAATGGCAATTTTAGCCAGATAATCGCGTCCACTTTCAGACATAACCGCTTTATCTGCCTCAGAAACCCTTGAGATAAAGGTTTGAATTTTTCTAAGCGGTTCCTGTAAATCGTGACTTGCCACATGATTGAAAGAAGCTAATTCTTTATTGCTTTTTTCTAATTCTCTGTTTCGTTCCTGAAGTTCGATATTAAGTAAATGTTCATCGGTAATGTCAAAATTGATTCCGAGCAGAATTTTACTTCCCTGCTGATCGGTCAATAATTTGCCGGTTGATTTAAAATATCTGATTTCATTATTTGGACGGACAATTTTATAATAAATAAAAGGAAGATTCTTTTTCTCTATAATTTTATCCATGGATTCTGAAACAGCTGCTCTGTCATCAGGATGTACGAAATCAAGAAAAGTTTCTATAACAGGTACAAAAGAGTTTGGTGTAACGCCCAGTAATCGATACTGATTGTCAGAATACGTAATTTTATGAGAATCTAATTCCCATTGCCAGGTGCTGAATTTTCCAATGATTTCAGACTCGGCCATTAGACCGCCAGAAATTAAAAGTTGTTTGTTGAATAATTTTAAGCGCTGAAAATCTCGGCTGATTTGTCTGTAAGCCAATAAAATAAAAAGTAAGGCTGTTAGAAATAATGAGATTGAGAAAACTGGACTTAATGAAATTTCCTGATCGTAGATTTCCAATCTTTTTTTAAGATAATTTCTTTCGATATCATTCATTTTATCCACCTGGAAACGAATGTTTTCCATCAATATACGTCCGCCAAACATATGATTGTCCAGTTTTCGTTTATCGTATGTTTTTGGATCGCTGTATTTAAGGCAATTTTCGAACGAAACAAATCGCTGAATAATTAATTTGAAGAGATACTCTAGATTTTTCTGTTGAACAGCATTGTCAACAGTGAGTTTTTTCAGTGTAACAAAGGAAGCATTCACTTTGTCACGCGAATAAAGATAAGGAGTTAAAAACCTGTTGTTTCGTGTGATGATGTATCCACGCTGGCCAGTTTCCGCATCTTTAATCGCCGACATTAATTGTTCTAACTGTATGTTGATTTCATACGTATGCATTGCCAGCTTACTGGATTCGTTTAAATCCTGATTGTGCTTGTAAGCAATAGAAGATAGAAATAACAGAATGAAAACTGCGATGACAAAAATAACTCTCAAAGAGTTTGAAGAATTAAAATTTGGTATCCATTTCATTTAGTATGCGTATTATTTTAGTCGTAACAAAAAGTTATCACGATTCAAACCGGATGTATGGTAGTGCCAGTTAACGGTCACGACTTCGTTGATAATTTTTTTAAGCGTATTAAAATCGCTTGGTTTTTTAATATAAATATTGGCTCCTTGTACAAATGTATCTTCAATATCTTCTTCAGATGATGAAGTGGAGTAGATGGCAATAATAATGTTTTTTAGATGATCTGTTTTTTTAATTTCGATCAAACATTCCTTACCCGTTTTTTTTGGCATATTCAAATCCAGGAACAAGATATCCGGCAATTTCGTTTCAGGATCCGATAAATGATCCATTAACTGCATTCCATCATGAACAAATTGTACTTTAGTTTGTATTTTGATTTCTTCAAAAGCGTCTTTGAAAAAAAGACGATCATCTTCATCATCATCAGCCAATAAAATATTTAATGCGTTTTTTTGCATTTTAGTATAGTATTTAGTTTTATTTTAAATTTTCTCTTCGTTTTTTAATGATTCTCTGAAAAGCCGATGGCGTAATTCCGGTAGTGTTTTTAAACTGCGTACTTAAATGCGCAACACTTGAATAATTTAGTAAAAAAGCAATTTCTGTCAAACTCATTTCATTAATAATAATTAATTGTTTGGCTCTTTCAATTTTTTGTAAAATGATAAAATTTTCAATTGAGGAATAGGTTACTTCGGAAAAAACATTCGATAAGTAGCCATAACTGTGATTTAGTTTTTCTGCTAAAAATACAGAACTTTTATAATTATTACTGTCTTCCAGGAAAACAAGCTCAATAATAGCATCCTTAATTTTTTGGACTAAAACACTTTTTTGGTTCTCAACTACTTCAAAACCATGGGGAGCTAAATTTTCTTTTAAGGCTTCAAGTGTTTCAACGTTCAGATTATCTTCAATTTCGATCTCACCAAAACCTAAAGTTTTAAAGTTTACATTTTGCTCTTCAAGATTTTGCTTTAAATAAAGAGAACAAATGGTGTTTATGTCGAACTTTATAAATAGTTTCATTTTATAAAAATTTGGTTAAAGATAATTAATTTATTTTTGGTTCCGGGCGTACGACCCATCGGATACTTCAAGTAATTCATGAATATACTAAAAAAAATCAAAAAAATACCGTCTAATGTTTTTTTTATTAGACGGTATCCTGGCTGACCTGGAAAATTTTACAAATCTGAAATGATTTGTTGTACCTCTTCTTTGGTCTTACCTAATTTTTGCTGAAGCTTTCCATACATTTCATCTTCTTTACCTTCAGCGTACATTAAATCATCATCTGTAAGTTCTGCGTATTGTTGTTTAAGTTTCCCCTTCATCTCGTTCCAGTTCCCCTTTATCTGAGTCGTATTCATGATTGTTGTATTTGTATATTTATAGTATTGTAAAATTGCAAATTTTCGGTTAGATTGTTGTTACATTTATACGGCTAACTGTTGTATAATTCACATTTGGATATTTTGTTAAATCTGATAACGTCTTAAAATCCAGGCCATTTTTTCATGTTCCTGTAATAAACCTGTAATAAAATCAGCCGAACCAATATCATTATTTTCAGTCTCAAAAAGAGGAATATAAGTTCTGAATTCTGTTACCAGTTGCTCGTGATTTTCCAAAAGTTCTTCCAGCATGTGTTTTTGTGATGCGTATTCTTTTGGAGATTCTTTTAAGGTTGAGTTTTCAATAAACTCCTTCATTGTTCCAATTGTTTTTTCACCAAGCTGACTAATGCGTTCTGCTACTTCATCAATATTGGCTTCCAGAATTCTGTATTGATCTTCAAACAATTTGTGTAATTCCATGAAGCTGTTTCCTGAAATATTCCAATGAAATTTTCTGGTCTTAACATACAAAGTCATTTCGTTAGATAATATAGTGGCTAATATGCTGGTGCTCTTCTTTAAATTTTTTGGAGTAATTCCAATATTTGGGCTCATAATTGCTTGATTTAAGGTTGTTTTACAAAAATAGATTAGGAGTTGATTTTTTCTCTTATACAATTTTGAGAAGATGTTATAGGAATTCAATGTTTATAGAAATTAGGACAAAAATGATTCGTGAAATCCAGTTTTAGGATCATTTAATTCGTAAACAGTCGTGAAATTAGTGGCCGAAAATCATTCGCAAACCAATAATATTATTTGTAATTTTGCCGCACTAGTAAAATACAATATGACAACACAACAACTACACGAACAAATTCTTCAAAAAAAATCATTTTTATGCGTTGGCTTAGATCCTGATTTAACTAAAATGCCATCTCATTTATTAGAAACGGAAGATCCTATTTTCGAATTCAATAAAGCTATAATTGATGCCACACACGATTTGGCTGTTGGATACAAACCAAACACCGCTTTCTTCGAGGCATATGGAATTAAAGGGTGGATGTCATTGCAAAAAACAATCAACTATATCAATGAAAATTTTCCGGAACAGTTTACGATTGCCGATGCAAAACGTGGTGATATTGGTAATACTTCAAGCATGTATGCGAAAGCTTTTTTTGAAGATCTAAATTTTGACAGTGTAACCGTTGCACCTTATATGGGAAAAGATTCAGTTGAACCTTTCCTGGCTTTCGAAAACAAACATACCATCATGTTAGCCTTAACGTCTAACGAAGGAGCATTTGATTTTCAAACCTTAACTACAAACGGAACAGAATTATACAAACAAGTTTTAGAAACCTCTAAAACATGGAAAAATAGCGAAAACCTTATGTATGTGGTTGGCGCTACCAAAGCCGAATATTTCGCAGACATTAGAAAGATTGTTCCGGACAGTTTTTTATTAGTTCCCGGAATTGGCGCTCAGGGCGGAAGTTTGTCTGAAGTATGCAAATACGGAATGAATGATAAAGTAGGTTTATTAGTAAACTCGGCAAGAGCAATTATCTACGCCTCAAAAGGAACTGACTTCGCAGAAAAAGCAAGAGAAGAAGCATTGAAAGTACAAAAAGAAATGGAAGAGATTCTTAGTTTAAAGTTTCAGGTTTAAAGTTTATACTTTGAGCATAATTTAACCACAAAGGACACTAAGGTTTTTTATTTAACTGTCTGTTGAGAAACACAAAGTTCACAAAGTTAGATCAACACAAAGTTTTGTGAACTTTGTGTTTTATAAAATCATGGAGGTAAAAAAACTTAGTGTCCTTTGTGGTTAAAAACACAATCCAACAACCTGAAACAAAAATAACCTGAAACATGAAACAATTAATTGATCAGCTTGGTACTTTACATTCTTTTGAGACGGCTCCAAAACGTATTATTTCGTTGGTTCCTTCTCAAACCGAATTACTATTTGATTTAGGTTTAGAAGAAAAAATAATAGGAATCACAAAGTTTTGCGTGCATCCTTATCATTTAAAATCGACTAAGAAAATTGTTGGAGGAACCAAGAAGATTCATTTTGAGAAAATAAAATTATTGCAGCCCGATATTATCGTTTGCAACAAAGAAGAAAACACACTTGAAATCGTCGAGCAATTAAGTCCAATTTGTCCGGTTTGGGTAACGAATATTGTTTCTGTGGAAGATAATTTTCAAATGATTTCCGATTTCGGTCAATTGTTTAATTGCAGAACCGAAGCACAAAAATGGAACGACAAATTAAATTTCGCCCTGAGCGATTTTAAAAAATATATTCAGGATATTCCAGAAAAAAAAGCAGCTTATTTTATTTGGAAGAATCCTTATATGGTTGCAGGAAAAGATACTTATATAAATGAGCTATTAAAGCTGAATCATTTTCAGAATATCTACGAAGAGAAAGGACGTTACCCTGAAATAGAACTCAAAAAAATGCGTTTAGAAGGCGATCCCGATTTGGTTTTCCTTTCATCAGAACCCTATCCTTTCAAAGAAGAAGACGCGTTCGAAATAGGCCGTTTTACACATCACGCCAAAACCATCTTCGTCGACGGCGAAATGTTCTCCTGGCACGGCAGCCGACTTTTAAAGGCTTTCCCGTATTTTAAATTACTCCACGAAAGATTGAAAAATTAGTTTCAGGTTTGTTGGATTGCGAATTTAACAACAAAGAGCGCAAAGATTTTATACATGCATGGTTTTAATAAAACACAAAGTTCACAAAGCTAGATCAACTCATCGCTTTGTGAACTTTGTGTTTTCTAAACATACAGTTAGACAAAAAAACCTTTGCGTTCTTTGTGGTAAAATATGCTCACAGTTAACTTAACTTGAAACAAAAGTCTATAAAAAAAGAATGCCGGCATCTCGAAGACGCCGGCATCATTTAACTAACCAAAACCAAAATAATAAATAACCAGTTTATTACACTACAAAGATCTAACATATATGAATGTTTTGCTGTTAAGGTTTTGTTATTACTTTGTTGGACATAAGTTAAGATTTTTTAAGAGTTCATTTTGAGGATTTTATTGCTAAATATTGTTTTTGATTATTAAAATATAATAACAATCAATTTTACTTATAAATATGATAAGTATTAGTTTGTATATTTGATAAAACATTAAATATCAGCAAGATGGAATCAGGCAAAAAATTAACAACTGCAACCGGAACTCCGGTTCCAGACAATCAAAACATTCAAACGGCGGGACCTCGCGGACCTGTTTTATTACAAGATTTTTGGTTTTTAGAAAAGATGGCGCATTTTGATCGTGAGGTAATTCCGGAACGAAGAATGCACGCCAAAGGTTCTGGTGCATACGGAACTTTTACGGTTACACATGATATTACAAAATACACAAGAGCCGACTTATTTTCGGAGATTGGTAAAAAGACTGAAATGTTTGTGCGTTTTTCTACTGTTGCAGGAGAAAGAGGTGCTGCTGATGCCGAAAGGGACATTCGTGGTTTTGCCATGAAATTTTATACCAATGAAGGAAATTGGGATTTGGTAGGAAACAATACACCTGTTTTCTTTTTTAGGGATCCGATGAAATTTCCGGATTTAAATCACGCCGTAAAACGTGATCCAAGAACCAATTTGAGGAGTGCTGATAACAATTGGGATTTTTGGACTTTATTACCCGAAGCCTTACACCAAATTACGATCGTAATGAGTGATAGAGGTATTCCGAGATCGTACAGACAAATGCACGGATTCGGGAGTCATACTTTTAGTTTTATCAATCATCAAAACGAAAGATATTATGTGAAATTTCATTTCGTAACACAACAGGGAATTGATAATCTTTCTGATGAAGAGGCAGCCAAATTAGTGGGCGGTGACAGAGAAAGCCACCAAAGAGATTTATATGATGCCATTGAAGAAGGAAACTTCCCAAAATGGAAAATGTTTGTGCAAATTATGACTGAAGAACAAGCTGAGAATTATCGTTTTCATCCTTTCGATCTAACGAAAGTTTGGTTAAAAGGCGATTATCCGCTAATTCCGGTTGGTGAATTCGAATTAAATAAAAATCCTGAAAACTATTTTGCCGAAGTAGAACAAGCCGCTTTTAATCCGGCGCATGTGGTGCCGGGAGTTAGTTTTTCTCCAGATAAAATGCTGCAGGCCCGTTTGTTTTCTTATGGAGATGCACACCGTTACCGTTTAGGTGTAAATAATTTCCAGATTCCGGTGAATTCTGCAAGATGTCCTTATAACACTTTCCACCGCGATGGAACAATGCGCGTAGACGGAAATAACGGAAGCCGTAAACATTATGAGCCAAATAGTTTTGGAGAATGGCAGGAACAACCAGAATTTAAGGAACCACCATTAAAACTTCATGGCGATGCGTACGCCCATAATTTCAGGGAAGATGACAACGATTATTTTACCCAGCCTGGTTTATTATTCCGTTTACTGACAGACGAGAAAAAACAACTATTATTCAAAAATACCGCCGGACAAGTAGGAGGAGCCCAGAAATTTATTCAGGTTCGTCATATCCGCAATTGTTACAAGGCCGATTCTGCATACGGAGAAGGTGTAGCAAACGCTTTAGGATTAACCATGGAGGAAGTAAATAACTTCGATGATCCAAGATTGTCGATAGTGGTTAGATAACAGGTTCTAAGATGCTAAGATACTAAGGTTCTAAGCTTTTTTTCTGAAGCAAATAAATAAACCCTACAGGTTTTTAAACCTGTAGGGTTTATTATTTAATATAAACAGAACTTGATTTACAAATGTTTAAATATTTCGTTTAGACTAGACTGAAGTCCAGCCCTACAATATAACTTGTTCCTCCGGAACTATTGATAAACCTTTGGTTCATGTTTTATGAGCAGATCTCGTGCGGTTTAATTTTGTATAGGCAACAGCCTTTGTGAGCTTTATAAAGTTTTAGTAAAGACAAAGGAAAATAACCTTAGCACACTTTTCGGTAAAAAAAACTTTGCCTCTTTGAACCTAAGAAAAAACAACTGTCTTATTACTATAAACCATAGTCTTTCGCTCTGCATGCAATTTAATAGCACGAGCCAAAACAATACGTTCCAAATCACGTCCTTTCATAATAAAATCATCAACAGAATGAATATGCGAAACCCTCGCAATATCCTGTTCGATAATTGGACCTTCGTCTAATTCGGCAGTCACATAATGACTTGTTGCACCAATAATTTTCACTCCACGTTTAAAAGCCGAATGATAAGGTTTTGCACCCGGAAAAGCCGGTAAAAACGAATGGTGAATATTAATGATTTTATTCTCGTAAAGCGAAATCAATTTTGGTGTAATAATCTGCATATAACGCGCTAAGACAATAAAATTGATCTGATATCTTTTTAGCAATTCAATTTGTTTTGCTTCGCCTTCCTCTTTATTATCTTTTGTAAAAGGCACACAGTGATACGGAATATCAAAACGTTCCGCAATCGATCGTAAATCATTGTGATTGCTAATGATTACCGGAATCTCAACATTCAATTCATCAGCGCTGTAACGTCCTAAAATGTCAAACAAGCAATGATCATATTTAGATACAAACAAAGCCATTTTTGGTTTTTGTTCCTTATTGTACAAATCCCATGACATATTAAAATCGGCGGCAATAGTTTGGTCAAAATCTGCTTTAAATCCGTCAATAGTAATGTGGTTATTCGTTAATTCACATTCCAATCGCATAAAAAACACATTTTGTTCCACATCAACGTGTTGGTCGATATAGATAATGTTGCCTTCCATTTTTGCAATAAAAGTTGTAACAGCGGCAATAATTCCCTTTTGGTCTTTACAGTGAATCAGAATGGTAATTTTTTGCATTTTTGGTTGTTTTTTGGTTAGTGACAAAGTTGCAAAGGCTCAAAGTAACAAAGGTTCACTCTGTACCTTTGTTACTTTGTCCCTATGAACCTTCAAGAAAATTATTTTCCGTCCTGCATCGCAAAAACACTTTTTAATAAAGGTGTTGTTCTTGCGCTGATGTTATTTCGGATTTCTTTTTCTTCAACAGCAATCATTTTAAAAACACCAGACAAAGCCTGGTTTGTTGTATAGTCTGTCAAATCAGGATTTACCTTTTTAACTAACGGAATCGTATTGTATTTTGTAATAATCTTTGTCCAAACCACATCGGCACCTACTTTTTCGAAAGAGCTTTTAATCACCGGATTAAATTTCCCGTACAAAGCTGTTGTCGTACTTCCTTGCAAATAACTTGTTGCGGCACTGTCGTTTCCTAATAAAATGTTTTTAGCATCTGTAAAAGTCATGTTTTTCACTGCTGATACAAATATCGGAGTGGCTTCTTTTACCGCATCTTCAGCAGCACGATTCAGCATTTTTACACCTTCATCAGCCAATGAACTTAAACCTATTTTTCGTAAAGTAGCATCTACCTTTTGTAATTCCGCCGGAAGCAAAATTTTTACTGCTTCATTTTTATAAAAACCATCAACAGCAGTTAATTTGCTAACTTGTTGTGTAATTCCTTTGTTTAGGGCTTCTTTTAATCCGGAAGCAATGTCTACACCGCCTACTCCGGGAATTTGTGATGAAATTTGCGGGAACTGATTTAATGTTTGCTGCATCTCAGCGCAGGATGTAAGTGAGAACGTAAGGGCTAATAATAAAATCTTTTTCATGTTTGGGGTTTTATGAGTTCAAAAATACTACTTATTCAAAAACAAAGCCACAATTTTATTTTAGGAGCATAAGTAATTTGTTTCAGAATTAACTTTTTTGGAAGGTTCTGAGATTTTTTAGATTTTAGAGTAAAGAAAATAGACTGCATAAGCAACAATGGTTATTGCTAATCTTTGTGTGGTGTTTCTTGTGTGATCTTTCCTTCGTCAAGATGACAAGAGTGCGAGATAAACTTTACTCCCGTAGCTTCGGGACTGCATCTTTGCTCGGAAATTGATAAACAATAAAAAATCTGCTCTGATCTGCTAAAATCTGCGTGAAAAAACCTCGAACTATTTAGTCAACAAATCAATTTCCTCATCCGTTGCTTCAATATAAACAGACATTTGACTGTATTTCCATTTGCCTCTTTTTTCGGCAACTACAAATAAAGTTCCTTTGCCTTTAGAGCCTTTTATCGGAATTTGTAAATCGCAGTTTCCCGTATCATTATGAATACTGATATTTCCACTCACCATTCCGTCACCTTCAATAGGAGATCCTAGTTTATCGTTTACTGATTTATCATGTTGTACGATAGTCATGGATTCTTTATAAGCATCAGAATCTTTCATCATCGAAGTTACACCAAAGAATATTCCGGCTATAAATAATCCGAAAAGAACTATAAGGCCCAGACATCCGGTCGGAACAAACCATTTCCAGTTTCTGTCCCACCAATTTTTTCTAACTTCTGTGTAATTATCTTCCATAATAAAAGGGTAATTTTAGATTTGAGTTTAATATTCGAAAGATATTATTTTTCTTCCAAATTCTAAATCAAATTCTAAAATTACCCCCGAGTTTAAAAAAAATGTATTTTTAATTACTTACAACATTATTTTCAGGAGAAAGGTTTTGGTCTAAATCACTATCTTTTTCATAAACGTCCTGAAAGAAACTTACCTGACCAGCTTCGTTTACCCATGTTGTAAAATAAGTAATATAGATAGGAACTGAAGTTGGTAATTTAAAAGTCGTTTCTGCTGTTCCGTCCATAGCCTGATCGATTTTTTCAGTGGTCCATTCCGGATAATCTTTCACCATTGCAATCGCAAGTTCTTTGGCATCACGTACATTAATACAACCGTGGCTAAAAGTTCTTTGTTCAAAATCAAACAAGGTTTTAGATGGGGTATCGTGCATGTAAATATCATCCGGATTTGGGAAAATAAATTTCACTAAACCTAATGAGTTATTCGGACCTGGTTTTTGTCTCACCATACCATTTACCATTTCCATATTGCGCTCTGCCAAATAATTTGGGTCGGCAGCTATTTTCATTTTTAATTCATTTTCAACTATACTTTGAGGAACTGTCCAATAAGGGCTAAAAACCACTTTTTCAATTTTTCCGCTAAAAATAGTTGTTTTAGTTAAAGGCGCTCCAACAAAAACTTTTGATACCAGTTCTACTTTACCATTTTTTACATAAATCAACTCAAAGGAAGGAACATTGACCATTACATATTCAGTGTCCGTTAATAAAGTTGGGTAAATCTCTTTACAACGCTCCATGTTAATGGTAATTTTTTTAATTTTTTCCTGTATCGACTCGTTCATGTCTTTAATATTGGCTTCAGAAATAATGTAATTTGGTTTTAAACCGTTACGTACTTTATATTTCATCACACCTTCCATTAATTCCTGATCATAAAAATCACTTTTTGAGTCGTTTTGTAAATCTCCCATCACAAACAATCTGTTTCTGATTTGAGCAATCGTAGCTGATTTTGCATCAGGTCTGATGTCTTTAAAAGGACTTTCAACTGTTATTGGTTTCCAGGTATTATCTTTCTCTATTTTTTTATATTTGTTTAGAACACTCTGAAGTTTGTTGTATTGATCAAATTTTACAATTTTATTATTGTTCTCCGCAACAGGTTTTGTCGTTGCAGAAGCTGTTAAAGTATCAGCAGTTATTTTTTTCTTAGGCAACAACCATTCTGAATTTTTAACGGTTTCAATATCTACTCCTTCAAATGTATGATGAGCATATATAATGTAAGCGGCACTTAATAACATGTCAGAATCTGTTTTTGAAGGTTTTTCTGTTGCTGTTTTATTGAAAATCTGGTCAATTTCATTTTTGTACGGAAATTCAAGTGGTACTTCAAAACTAGCAGTAGTTATTTTTGAGTACAATAAAATTCCGTATTGCGTAATTTTTCCATTTTCAAACCAAATAGTTCCATACGATCTGTCCTTGTATAAAGAGATCACATCGTTTTGGTATTTTTTTAGGTTAGTGTATCTTTTGAAAAAATCACTCAAAAGTTCGCTATCTACTACATCATCATTTTGATTAGTAGAAAGGTAATTATGAGTTAATGCTTTCTTCTTCTCTAGATCATTTTTGTCCAAGCTATTAAAAGAGGAAAGAAAGAAACTTGTAATTAAAATTGCGGTGATTGGATATAATGTTTTCATTTTATTTTGAATTTTTACGTTATTGCTTGATAAGTAAGTTTTGGTAAAAATTTGGGGCTTTTCTACGATGCTAAATTACTTTAGGATGCTGGTAAACACGTTGTTAGATTTTATTTTAATGTTGCGAAATTGCCATGTTTTGTAGGTTTATATAGAGTATATTTGATTAGGTCTCAAATTGTTACCCTTCAAGATGAAAAAACTATTCTTTTTTTTTGTTAACATAAAGCTATTGCAATGATCAAATATTAAAATATTTTGTAAATTGCTCCCTTAAAATTATCATATTCATAAAATGGAACAACAAATACCATATATTCCTAAAAATAAAGTAAGAATTGTCACCGCAGCCTCTCTTTTTGACGGGCACGATGCCGCGATTAATATTATGCGTCGTATTATCCAGTCAACAGGTGTCGAAGTGATTCATTTAGGTCACGACAGAAGCGTTGAAGAAGTGGTAAATACCGCTATTCAGGAAGATGCAAATGCCATCGCAATGACATCGTATCAAGGTGGGCATAATGAATACTTTAAATATATGTATGACTTGCTTCATGAAAAAGGAGCGGGACATATCAAGATTTTTGGCGGAGGTGGAGGAGTAATCCTGCCAAGCGAAATTTCTGAATTACATGAATATGGTATTACCAGAATTTATTCTCCGGATGATGGCCGTTCTTTAGGTTTACAGGGAATGATTAATGATTTAGTACAACGTGCCGATTATCCAATTGGAGATAAACTAAATGGAGAAATCGATCATATTGAAAATAAAATTCCAACTGCAATTGCACGTTTAATTTCGGCAGCAGAAAACTTCCCTGAAATTGCAAAACCAGTTTTTGATCAGATTCATACCAATAATGCTGATTCTAAAATTCCTGTTTTGGGAATTACCGGAACAGGTGGAGCCGGTAAATCTTCTTTAGTAGATGAATTAGTTCGTCGTTTTTTAATTGACTTTCCAGAGAAAACTATTGGTTTGATTTCTGTCGATCCTTCAAAGAGAAAAACAGGAGGTGCTTTATTGGGAGACAGAATCCGTATGAATGCCATTAATAACCCACGTGTTTATATGCGTTCCTTGGCAACTCGTCAATCGAATTTGGCCTTATCTAAATATGTAGCCGAAGCCATTCAGGTTTTAAAAGCTGCGAAATATGATTTAATCATTTTAGAAACTTCAGGAATTGGTCAGTCTGATACAGAGATTATGGATCACTCTGATGTATCCTTATATGTAATGACTCCGGAATTTGGAGCTGCAACACAATTAGAGAAAATTGACATGCTTGATTTTGCTGATTTAGTAGCTTTAAACAAGTTTGATAAAAGAGGTGCTTTAGACGCAATTCGCGACGTAAAAAAACAATACCAGCGCAATCATAATTTATGGGATAAAAATCCGGACGAAATGCCGGTTTTCGGAACTATTGCTTCACAGTTTAACGATCCTGGAATGAACACGCTTTACAAAGCGATCATGGATAAAATTGTTGAGAAAACCAGTTCAGATTTAAAATCGACTTTTGAAATTACGCGTGAAATGAGCGAGAAAATCTTCGTGATTCCGCCGCACAGAACGCGTTATTTATCTGAAATCGCAGAGAACAACAGAAGCTATGATGAAATTGCGCTTTCACAGCAAAAAGTAGCACAGAAATTATACGGAATCTTCAAAACGATAGAATCGGTTTCTGGGAAAATTCCACAAATTGCTAAAGCAGGAATTGATGATGCAACTGTTTTACCAAGCGGTATTCAGGAACACGATGAAAACAGAATTTTCTTAAACCTTTTACTGAATCAATTTGATAAAGTAAAAATGGATTTAGATCCGTACAATTGGGAAATTATCCTGAATTGGGACGAGAAAGTAAATAAATACAAAAACCCGGTTTATACCTTTAAGGTTCGTGATAAAGAAATTAAAATCGCGACACATACCGAGAGTTTATCACACCTACAAATTCCGAAAATTGCTTTACCTAAATATGAAGCCTGGGGCGATATTTTACGTTGGAGTTTGCAGGAAAATGTTCCTGGAGAATTTCCTTTTGCTTCAGGATTATATCCGTTTAAACGTGAAGGTGAAGATCCGTCAAGAATGTTTGCAGGAGAAGGCGGACCGGAGAGAACGAATAAACGTTTTCATTATGTAAGCGCAGGATTGCCGGCAAAACGACTTTCGACAGCTTTTGATAGTGTGACTTTATACGGAAATGATCCCGATTTACGTCCGGATATTTACGGGAAAATTGGAAATGCAGGAGTTTCAATCTGCTGTTTAGATGATGCTAAAAAACTGTATTCCGGTTTTGATTTGGTTCATGCTTTAACATCAGTAAGTATGACCATCAACGGACCAGCACCAATGTTGTTAGGTTTCTTTATGAATGCAGCAATCGATCAGCAATGCGAGTATTATATTAAGGAGAATGATTTAGAAAAAGAAGTTGAAGCTAAAATCAACAAAATATACAAGGAAAAAGGAACAGAGCGTCCAAGATATCAAGGCGATTTGCCGGAAGGAAACAATGGTTTAGGATTAATGCTTTTGGGGGTTACCGGAGATCAGGTTTTACCTTTGGAAGTTTATAATGAAATAAAAGTTAAAACCTTATCACAAGTTCGTGGTACGGTTCAGGCTGATATTTTAAAAGAAGATCAGGCGCAAAACACCTGTATTTTCTCAACTGAATTTGCACTAAGATTAATGGGTGACGTTCAGGAATATTTTATTACCAAAAACGTTCGTAATTTCTATTCGGTTTCTATTTCAGGATATCATATTGCTGAGGCAGGAGCGAATCCAATTACGCAATTGGCTTTCACGCTTTCAAATGGTTTCACTTACGTGGAATACTATTTAAGCCGTGGAATGAGCATCAACGATTTTGGACCGAATTTATCGTTCTTCTTCTCGAATGGAGTAGATCCTGAATATTCAGTAATTGGTCGTGTGGCACGTAAAATTTGGGCGAAAGCCATGAAAAACAAATACGGAGCCAACGAAAGAGCACAAATGCTGAAATACCATATTCAGACTTCTGGACGTTCTTTGCACGCTCAGGAAATTGATTTTAATGATATCAGAACGACTTTGCAGGCTTTGTATGCGATTTACGACAACTGTAATTCACTACATACAAACGCTTACGACGAAGCGATTACAACACCAACAGAAGAATCGGTTCGTAGAGCAATGGCCATTCAGTTGATTATTAATAAAGAATTAGGTTTGGCGAAAAACGAAAACCCAATTCAGGGTTCGTTTATTATTGAAGAATTAACTGATTTGGTAGAAGCAGCAGTTTTACAAGAGTTCGACCGAATTACAGAAAGAGGCGGCGTTTTAGGAGCAATGGAAACGATGTACCAACGTTCTAAAATTCAGGAAGAGAGTTTGTATTATGAAACCTTAAAACACAACGGAGATTTCCCAATTGTGGGTGTAAACACTTTTCTAAGTTCAAAAGGTTCTCCAACGGTAATTCCGGCAGAAGTAATTCGCGCCACCGAAGAAGAAAAACAATATCAGATTACGATGCTGGATAACTTACACCAATTCCACGAAGCAAAAGTAAACGAGCACTTAAACAAACTACAGGAAGCAGCCATTAAAAACGAAAACTTATTCGACCATTTAATGGAAGCTACAAAGGTTTGTTCTTTGGGTCAGATTACTTCGGCTTTGTTTGAAGTAGGTGGGCAGTATAGAAGAAACATGTAATTCTGTAAAGAAAAACATAAAATAAAAGCAGCTCTATTGTAGAGCTGCTTTTATTTTATACACAGAAGTGTACTGTATATTTTAGGTAGTTTTTATTTCTTTTTAGCTGATACTTTAGATTTGCGTTTCAATCGCTCAATCAATGCATCGGCCTTTTCATTTTGAGAAATAAATCGCAAAGATTCTGCATATCGGTAATAATACATTTGATCTAAATCGTATGTCATCGCAAATAACTCGCCATACCATTTTGCAGCTTTTTCAAGATTACAAATAGCGTAAGAAGAATTTCCTAGTTTCTGAAACAGATCTATAGATTTATAGCCTTTTGCGGCCACTTTTTCGTAAGTTTTGTTTACGTCAACATGAGCGTATTTTTCACCAGTTTTTTTGGTTACATAATTTTCATTTTGAGCAGAAAGCTTTAAATAAAAAAGAGTCAATGGTAATAAAATGGCTAGCTTTTTTTTTTCATACGCCTTTGATAATAAGTGACTTAATTGTATAAATGTATTTAAATCTATTGATTTTTGGTTGTTTTAACGGTTAAATGTAAATTTAACGGTCATAGTAACAGTTTGTTAAGACTATTATCAAAACGTAAAAATCACATTATATTGTATAGTAAAAAAAACAAAAAAAAGCAGCTCGTATAGGAAGAGCTGCTTTTAACTTTTTGGGCAAAAAGAGTGATTAACGACGAAAAGCAGGACTTTCGTTTACTGATTCGTCTAATGCAACTTTTTTCACTTTTTTAGCTACAACTTTAATTTCATGTTTTTCAACTTTACCGCTTTCTGTTACTTCTAAAACATAAGTTCCGGCAGGAAAACCTTCTAAACTTATTGTTTTTGAAATTTCTAACTTGTCTGCAGCAGAATCTCCTGTGTAAAGCAAATTGTGATTTTCATCATAAATAGAAAAAACTGATTTTTCAACAGCGTGTAAAGTAAAACTAACTACTTTTCCGTTTCCGGTAATTATATTCAAAATATAATCTCCTTTTCCATCAATTGCGTAGGTAAAAATTGTTGTTAGAAATAAGGCAACAACTAAGCCCATTTGGGTAAATTTTGTCATGTCTTTTTTTAATTGTTTTTAAATTGTTTAATACTAAATAGTGGAACGTAAAACTAACAAAAAAAATTAATTTAGTGCAAAAAAATGCCGTTTTCAAACGGATAAGTTGCTGAATTAAAGATGTTTCGATGTTTTTGTTAAAGTATGTACGTAAAAACTTAGTTCTTGGATGTTTTTTTACGTTATTTTTTAAAAGTTTAAAAATCAGACTTTTAAAATTATTAAGAATAGTTTTCCAAAAATAGGGCAGGGAGAATTTTTTCTGAGAATAAAGCACAAAAAAACAGCCCTATAACCACAAAGAGCTGTTTTAGATAATCACGTTTTCTTTACTAGCGATCTAACCTCATTTATGAGGTGGTTAACTTTTTAGCGTGTTGCTACACTTGTATTTTTATTGTAGAAACCAGCTTTGTAAACTGATGAAACTGCTTTTTTTGACAAAACAGTAGCTTCATCAGTAATCGTAATTTCATGTTTTACTTTTTTCACATTATCTTCAACTTCTAAATAGTAAGTTCCTTCCGGAAATTCCTCTAAGCTAAAAGTTCTCAAAATTCCATCTTTACCTGAAGCATTTTCAGAATAAATTAGATTACCATCTTTGTCGTAAATAGACAAGCTTGCTTTTTTCACCTGATTAAGGGCAAATGTGATAAGCTTTCCATTTGTTTTTAAAACATGAAGATTAAAATCTTCATTCCCGTCGATTGCATAAGTACTCATTCCGGTGAAAAGTACAGCACATACTAAACTCAATTTTAAAATCTTTTTCATGGCATTAGTTTTTAAATTAATAGTTCTAATTCTCTGATGCTAAATTACTTATATTGTAAGGTTTTCTACACAACTCTGTTTTCCGATTTCGATGCTGTATTCTCATTTACGAAACCGTTATAGGTTAAAAATTAAATTATTTTTATCGTTTTAGTTAATTCGATTATTATTATTCAAAGTTTTGTACTGTTTAAGAGAATGTAAAATCATCTGTATTTCTTACAAAAAAGCTTGCTTGGAGGTTTAAACGTAAAGTTTGGTTTCACGCAGATTTAAAAAAGATTTAGGCAAATGGGCGCAGATTATAAATAAAAAAATAAATCTGCAAAACCTGCGTGAAACAAAATTTTACATTTTGTGTCTTTGCATGAGATTCAAATGCAATACTTATCCTCTTAAGGAACGAAGGATAATACTAGAAGAGAAATTCCTCAATATTTGTCGAGCTTTTACTGTGATCCTTCCTGCGTCAGGATGACAAACTGAACTTAAAAAACTTTGTACCTTAGTGCCTTTGTGACAAAAAAGTAAAGCACAAAAAAAACAGCTCAATAACCACAAAGAGCTGTTTATAAACAATCACGTTTTTACTTTACTAACTATCTAACCTCATTTTTATACTTTATGAGAGTATAAACTTTTTTAGCGTACTGCTACGCTTGTACTTTTTGCAGTTGAATCTGCTTTATAAACAGATGAAATTGCTTTTGATGATAAAACTGTAGCCTCATCAGTTATTGTAATTTCATGTCTTACTTTCTTTACACTGTCTTCTACTTCTAAGATGTACGTTCCTTCAGGAAATTCTTCGAAATTAAAAGTTCTTAGGATTCCATCTTTACCAGTAGCACTTTCATAATATAATACAGAACCATCTTTGTCATAAATAGTTAAATTCGCTTTCTTAACCTGGTTAAGTGCAAAAGTCACTAGTTTTCCATCTCTTTTTAATACATGAAGGTTAAAATCTTCATTCCCGTCAATTGCATAAGTACTCATTCCTGTGAAAAGCACTGCACATACTAAACTTAATTTTAAATTCTTTTTCATGATATTAGGTTTTAAATTAATAGTTCTAATTCTCTGATGCTAAATTACTTCTGAAATAGGTTTTTCAACACAACTCTGTTTTCCAATTTCGATGCTATATTCTCATTTACGAAACCGTTATAGGTTAAAATTTGAATTATTTTTATCGTTTTAGTAAAATAGCCTATTATTTTTCAACGTTTTGTAGTGTTTAATAAAATGTAAAATTATCTGTATTTCTTACAAAAATGCTTGCCTGGAGGTTTAAACGTAAAGTTTGGTTTCAAGCAGATTTAAAAAAGATTTAGGCAGATAGGCGCAGATTATAAATAAAAAAAATAAATCTGCAAAATCTGCTTAAATCTGCAGAATCTGCGTGAAACAAAATTTTACATTTTTGTGTCTTTGCGTGAGATTCAAATACAATACTTATCCTCTTAAGGAACGAAGGATAATACTAGAAGTTCCGCACAAAAATCCCTGTGATCCTTCCTGTGTCATGATGACAAACTGAACTTAAAAACTTTGTGCCTTAGTGCCTTCGTGGCAAAAAATAAAGAACAAAAAAAACAGCTCAATAACCACAAAGAGCTGTTTCTAAAACTTTTCAGTTTTTAAACTTTACTAACTATCTAACCTCATTTTTATACTGTATGCGAGTATAAACTTTTTTAGCGTGTTGCTACGCTAGTATTTTTTGCAGTTGTATCTGCTTTATAAGTTGATGAAATTGCTTTTGATGATAAAAAAGAGCCATCATCAGTTACTGTAATTTCATGTTTTACTTTTTTTACGCTGTCTTCCACTTCTAAGATATAAGTTCCTGCTGGAAATTCTTCGAAACTGAAAGTTCTTAAGATTCCGTCTTTACCTGTAGCGTTCTCATAATAAAGTACTGAACCATCTTTATCATATATAGTAAGACTTGCTTTTTTAACCTGGTTAAGAGCGAATGTTACTAATTTCCCGTTTCCTTTTAATACATGAAGAGTAAAATCTTCGTTACCATCAATTGCATAAGTGCTCATTCCTGTAAAAAGTACTGCACACACTAAACTTAATTTTAAAATCTTTTTCATAACCATTATTGTTTTAAATTATTAGTTCCTTTTTCTGATGCTAAATTACTTCAGTGGTAGATTTTTTTTCACAACTCTATTGGCCAATTTATATGCTATATTCTCATTTACGAAACCGTTATAGGTTAAAATTTGAATTATTATAGGTGTTTTAGCTAATTCAGTTATTATTTTTCAATGTTTTTTTGATTTTTAACATTCTTGAAATACTCTGTAATTCTTGCAAAGAATGCTGCATGCATATAAAAAAGTGGAATAAAATGCGATATATTAAAAAAAACATGGATAAAAATATGGGTCTTGAAAAAAATAGTGAAATTGAATCGTTTTTGACTGCGTTTAAAAGCAGGAAATGATAAAAAATTCTCAATTACGAAACCGTTATAGGTTAAAATTTAAATTATTTTAGGTGTTTTTGTTAATTTTGCTATTATTATTTAAAGATTTTATCATGAAAACAATAGCCCCAGCTCTTGAAGTGATATCAAACTCATACGGAAGTTCTTTTACCTACACTAAACACGCCGAAAAGACCAATAGCAAAGCTCATTTATGGCATTATCATCCTGAAATTGAGTTGGTTTATATAAACGGTGGGGCAGGTAAAAGACAAATAGGAAGTCACGTTTCTTACTATACGAATGGTAGTTTGATGCTGATAGGTGCGAATTTGCCTCATTGTGGTTTTACAAATGAGCTGACAGGAAATATAAATGAAACAGTTATTCATATCAAACCTGAATTTTTAGGCAGCGACTTTTTTGGTGCTCCGGAGATGAGAAGGGTTCAAAATGTGCTGACGCAGTCTAAAGGAGGAATTGCCTTTGGAGGGAAAACTAAAAAGCAAATTGGCGATAAAATAGAAAAGATGGAACAACAACTTCCGTTTGAGCGTTTGCTGACCCTTTTGAGTATTTTAGATGAGCTTGAGGCATCAGAAGAATATACGGTGCTTAATGCAGATGGTTTCTCTCTCGAACTCAACACTCAGGATAATGACCGAATGAAGATGATTTTTAATTTTGTGAAAGACCATTTTCAGGAATCAATTGCTATCGATGAGGTTTCAAGTCTGGTTAGTATGACAACGCCTTCGTTTTGCCGATATTTCAAGAAAGTTTCAAATAAAACATTTACCGAGTTTGTCAATGAATATCGTTTGGTGCATGCGTCAAAACTTTTGGCAGAGAAACCAATAAGTATAAATGAGGTTTGTTATGAAAGTGGGTTTAATAATTTTAGTCATTTTAGTAAATCCTTTAAACATTATACTGGTGTAAGTGCATCTCAATATCGTCAGGAACACAAGATTATAATTAGTTAAGTTTTAGATTGTAATCTCTTAAGAAATAAATATTCATAAAACCATTCGCTTGTTGCGAATGTTTTTTTTTTTTGCTAAAAATTATAGATATTTTTTAACCACAAATTACACAAATGAAACCCTTTATAGTTGCGGCTAAAATTTGAACTAACTTAAGTATATTTTAAAAATTAAACTTATTTTAATCATTAGAAATTCGTGTAATTTATACTAAACCTTATCACAACAATAAAAAGAATTAATTCATGAATTCGTGGCAAAACTTTTTATCACAAACAATGGTCAGATTTTTCATATAATTTATCCTGAAAAAACTATATTTACAATCCCTAATCAAAAAAAAAACTATATGAAAAACTTTAAAATTTTAGTATTTACAGCTTTTTTATGCGTTTCGTCTCTGAGTTATGCTGCAAAAGTGGATACTTTACAAATTGCCAGTACAGCGATGAGCAAAACCTACAAAACTGCCGTTGTAGTGCCAAATTCTTATGCCAAAAGTAAAACTACTTATCCGGTAATGTATTTGCTTCATGGTGCTTACGGGCATTTTAGTGATTGGTTAAAAAATACGCCAAACAAAAAACTAGTTCAGGGATTGTCTGATCAATACAATATGATTATTGTAATGCCTGAAGGTGAAACTTTTAGTTTTTATCTGGATAGTCCGGTCAATAAAGAAAGTCAGTTTGAAACTTTTATTACTCAGGAGGTGATTCAGAAAGTAGATAAAACATACAGAACCATTAGCAATAGAAATGGAAGAGTGATCACCGGACTTTCGATGGGAGGACACGGTGCACTTTATTTATCGGCGAAACATCCGGATCTGTTTTGCGCTGCCGGCAGTATGAGTGGGGCAGTAGATATGAGTACAATGTTAAATCGCGAATCATCGGCTCAGGTGGTGAAATTAATGCAGCCTGTATTTGGAGATAAAAGTGATAGTTCTGAAATGTACGCAAAATATGCTGTCATGAATATGCTGGATAAAATCAAAGAAAATAAATTGCCTTTGATTATAGACTTTGGCGTTGATGATTTTTTGATAGAACCAAACCGTGAATTGCACCGAAGATTGGTTTATAATAAGGTAGACCATGATTATACAGAACGTCCTGGTGCTCATACGTGGGATTACTGGGATAATTCATTGCCTTATCATGCCTTATTTTTCAGTAAAATATTGTTTAAAAGCAAAACAACTAAATAATGTCCTTTTGTTATTTAGTATAATATAATGTTATCTTTTTGAGATATCGGTAGAAATCAAGGCCTTATTTTTTGTTTTTAATAAAACTTAAGGTCTTGATTTTTAGTTTTATAAGAATTTAAAAAATAGAAATACTACTTTTCCTATTGTTTGATTCCATTCGTCGATTATTTCGGAATGATATCGATTATATCTTCTTCTGAGTAAGGTGAATTGTGTTATTAATTAATTTTAACAAATGTTTTTCACCCCTCATCGTTTGTGTCAGAATTTATTTCTGAGGGTTTCTTCTTTTTAAAAGATTTTTTTTGATTTTGTACTTCAGAATTTTTTGAAGATGGTTATTATTTTCATGTAATTCCCAGATCTGTAAACTTTGCCGTTTCACTAATTAATGGTATTCTAAATACTATTATTATGAAAAAAACTATTTTTTATCAGATGAAGATTGCACATGAATTTTGCAAAATCTTTTGTTCTTCTATTTATTTAATTTTCTCAAATTTTAATTTGACGGAAATATTCAAGGATAAAAAACATCAATTTTACCTGATTGTGTTTTTTATGCTATCTGCTTTCCACTCTAATTTGTATTCGCAGGCGGTTTCCGGAGCAGCTGTACAGGCTAATTTTGGTATCGATGCTGATGTTTATGCAAACAAAGAGCAGTTTTTAGTTCCCCCAACCACTTCGGGCATTTATGATGACTGGTTTTATAGTGCTGCTTTTGCCACCGGAAGTGGTGAAAACGTAATCGATCAGACCAATGCAGCAAGTCTAAAAACGTCAATCCAGGCAAACAATAATTTTACATTCGAAAAAAGAATGTCAAAACCCAAAAATACCACTGTTGGTAATTTTTTGTGGATAGATGCTGTGTATGGACGTGATGCAAATTCTACACAAAATAACAGTGATTCTAATATTTTTTCAGGTAATTCTAATAAAAACGGAGACAATCCCGCTACATGGTCATTGGGATCCGGAAGTATACCTCAAAAAGATGATATTGTAGATGTTTACGGTTATTTAAAAAGAGATGTATCTCCAGCGGCTCTTGCTATAAATCCCAATGGCGTTTTATGGGGGTATGGCGGGGCATCTAAAATATCCTCTGACGGTAATTCACATTTTGATTTTGAATTTTTCAGAACAGAAGTTTCTTTTAACGGTGGGGCATTGATTGGTACAGGTAGTCAGTCAGGGCATACCGCGTGGACTTTTGATGCTACCGGAAAAATTCTGGTTCCGGGAGATATTGTAGTTGCTATCGATTTTGAAAACGGAGGTACAAAACCAATTGCCAGCGTAAGAGTTTGGATATCTAATGCAGATAGAGCTGCTTTTAATTCAAAACCAAACAGACCTTTTGATCTTACCGGTGTTTATGACCAGGGGAATGGTGCACCTCCTTATGGATATGCAGAGATAAATGCAAAAGGTGGAGGAATAAATGGAGACATTTTTGCAGTTGTGAATGTAACAGCTCCGACTTTAGGACCACCTTGGGGAACCTTAAGAGGTTCACAGGCTTCTTTTCAAAATGATTATGAAGCGTTGCAATTTGCAGAATTCGGAATTAATTTAACCGCTTTAGGATTAGATAGTCGAAATGTGAACCAAAGCGCTTGTTCTAATTTATTAGGATCTTTGTTAGTTAAAACGAGATCATCTTCGTCCTTTACTTCAGAATTAAAAGATTTTTCCGGACCATTTTTATTCGGAAATATTACTGATGTAGCGGTAGTAGGAAATGTTAGTAATCCACTAACCTGTACTAATCCAAATGCTACTTTAACAGCTACGCCAACTCCTTTAAATGCTACTATTAAATGGTATGGCCCATCACCAGATGGTATTGCTGATGGACCACTTTTAGACGGAATTGCGCCGGTTGTATCCGTTAAAGGGATTTATACCGTTTATGCTTTTACCAATTTAGAAGGCTGTTTTGCTAAAAAAATGGTTACGGTTATTGAGGATAAGGAACTACCTAACGTTAATGCGGGAGATGATAAGGCATTAACATGTTTAGTCACCTCTATACAATTGTCAGGATCATCGAGTACGCCTAATGCTACATTTTTATGGACCACATTGGATGGAAATATTGTTTCAAATGAGACTACTCTGACACCAACAATAGATAAGGCCGGGACTTATGCCTTAACTGTTACTAATCCGGTAAATGGATGTCAGAAAGCGGACACAGTAGTTATTACAATGACGCCGCCAACACCTATTGTTATAGTTTGCCCTCCGGATAACATAAAAAGTTCCTGCGATTATGTCGATCAGGCAGCCGTAGATGCAGCCTTTGAAATATTCAAACAAGGCTTTACAGTTTCAGGTGGAGATGGAACTTTGACACCTTCCGGATTAGAAAATCTAACAGCTCCACTTTTATGTGGCGGATCTGTTACTGTAAATTACAGTGTTACTGATACTTGTGGTCAACAAAAATCTTGTTCTGCAACTTTCACAATTACGACTCCTGCAGCTGTAGTTCCACAATCACCAGATCCTGTAAACGCATCAGCTTGCGCTTATGCGGATCAGGCTGCTTTGGATGCTGCATTTGAAACCTTCAAATCAGGCTTTGGAGTAAGCGGTGGCTGTGATCCTAAAGGCGAATTTATTGGAAATCCTATGGCACCAACTTTATGTCAAGGCGGTACAGTAAGTGTTAGTTACAAAATAACCGACAAATGTTATAG